>NZ_JBTMMT010000010.1:0-143219 GCF_055517075.1 Micromonospora sp. DSM 43699 | reverse complement strand
CCCCCCCCCCCCTCGCCGGTGGTGGCCGTGTCGGGCCCAGCCGCGGGCCAGGTCGGCGGCGAGGGCGGTCTGTTCCTCGGCGCCGCCGTCGACGGCCGAGGGGTAGTGGTCGATGGCGACGAGGTCGACTTCGGTCGCCCAGCGGGCGTGGTCGACGGGTACCCAGTCGCCGAGGACGTAGTTGGTGGTGACGGGGATCGTCGGGTTGGCTGCCTTGAGCAGGTCGCGTTGTTCGGTGTAGGCGGCGAGCAGGGTGTCGGACCAGAATCGTCGGAAGTCGAGCAGGTGGCCGGGGTTGGCATGGTATTGGGTGGCCCGGGGGGTGCTGACGTACGCCCAGTCGGCGTAGTGCTGGCTCCAGAAGCTGGTGGCCCAGGCGGTGTTGAGGGTGTCGAGGTCGCCGTGCCGGTCGATGAGCCAGCGGCGGAACGCGGTTTCGGTGTGGGGGCAGTGGCAGGTGGTGCCGTATTCGTTGTGGACGTGCCACAGGGCGACTGCCGGGTGGTGGGCGTAGCGGGCGGCGAGGGTGGCGGCGATGCTGCGGGCGGCGGCCCGGTAGGAGGGGGCGGCGGCGCAGTAGGTGTCGCGGCTGCCGTGGTGTAGTCGGACGCCGTCGGCGGTGACGGGGAGGGCGTCGGGGTGTGCCAGGGAGAACCAGGGTGGCGGGGAGGCGGTGGGGGTGGCCAGGGCGACGCGGATGCCGCTGTCGTGGAGCAGGTCGAGTGCCTCGTCGAGCCAGTCGAAGTCGTAGCGGCCGGGGGCGGGTTCCAGTCGGGACCAGGCGAAGACGCCGACGGTGACGAGGTTGATCCGGGCGCGGCGCATGAGGTCGACGTCCTCGCGCCAGGTGGCCGGGGGCCACTGTTCGGGGTTGTAGTCGCCGCCGTGGCAGAGCCGCCCGTCGTCCCACATACCCACCATCCCACCTACTTTGTTTGGTAGATGTCCAAACTATGTATCGGGTTTACCCATGTCAATTGGTTGGTTCGTGGGCGGATCGAACTGGATCGTTGACAGTTCGTTGGGAAAGCAAAGAAACTGACGGTACCGCCGGGACAACGCTCCAGAGGAGACGCCGATGCCGTACCGCCCGCCGAAGGTCTCGTACGAGACCTTCGAGGCCGACCCGCCCGACCTGCCGGTCCGGCAGCCGCACCACACCGGCGGCACCCCCGCCGCTCAACGGGGAACCGGTCCCCTGACGCCGTTCGCGCAGTGGTTCCCGGGTGACTGAGCCCTGCGGGTCGGCGGTCCTCCTCACGGTGCCCCGGTGCCGGGTGTGCCGCTAGGATTAGTTGAATTTCCATCCGAATAGGCTTTCCGTCGGTGCACCGGCCCACCGACGGTGTCGCCCACCGCCGCCACGGCGGCGGTGGGCGATGATGCACCGGCACGGCACCACCCACCGTCGGCCGCAGGGAGCGGGCAGATCGTGATCAGCATCCACAACGCACCGCAGCCGACCGACCTGGGCGACGTCCGGGTGGCCAACCGGGCCGTGGTCCTGCGGCACGTCCGCCTGCACGCCCCCTGTTCGCGGGCCGACATCGCCGCCACCACCGGACTCAACAAGGCCACCGTGTCCAGCCTGGTCGCCGAGCTGCTCGACCGGCGGCTGGTCCGCGAGACCGGGCTGACCGGCAACCGGGTCGGCCGGCCGGCCACCATGCTCGTCCTCGACGGCGCCCCCTACGCCGCGCTGGGTCTGCAGATCGGGGCGGACGACCTGGTGGTCGTCGCCGTGGACCCGGCCGGTAACCGGCTGCTCACCTGGCGGCGGGCGTTCCCCACCCCCACCGCCTCCCCCGCCGAGACCGTCCGGGCGCTGGTCACGCTGGCCCGACGTGCGGTCGGCCGGGTCACCGGGCAGGGGCGTACCGTGCTCGGCCTCACCGTCGGGGTGCCCGGCCTGGTCGACACCGCCGGCGGGGTGCCGCTGGCCAGCGGCCTCGGCTGGCGGGACGTGCCGCTCGCCGCCGACCTGCGGGCCGCGCTGCGGGAGACCGGTTTCCCCGTCGCCGTCGACACCGACGCCAACCTCGCCGTCCTGGCCGAACAGCGGCACGGCGGGTACGCCGCCGCCACCGACCTGGTCCACCTCACCGGCGGTGTCTCCGTCGGCGCCGGGGTGCTCACCGGCGGTCGGCTGCTGCGCGGCAGCCGGGGACACGCCGGTGAACTCGGCCACCTCTGCCTCGACCCGGCCGGGCCACCGTGCCCGTGCGGGCGGCGCGGCTGCCTGGCCGCGGTGACCGCCCTTCCGGCCGTGGTCGCCCGGCTGCTGCCCGACACCACCGGGGACGGCCCCGTCACCGACTACCTGCCGGAGGTCGACCGGATCATCGCGTCGGCCCGGCAGGAGGACCCGTTCGTGCTGACGGGGCTCACCGAGATCGGCCGGTACCTCGGGCACGGGGCGTCGGTGCTGGCGAACCTGCTCAACCCGGAGGCGATCGTGGTGGGTGGGCACTTCGCCACCCTGGCACCCTGGCTGCTGCCGGCGGCCCGGGCGGAACTGGCCGCCCGGACCCTCGCCCCGCAGGCCGGTGGCTGCCGGCTCGACGCCTCCCGGTTGGACTCCGCCGCCACCGCGCTGGGCGGTGCGACCGCCGCGTTGGCCACCATCGAGGCCGGTCGACTTCCCGTCGGCTGATCCGGGTACCGGTCACCCCTTGACCGGTCGACGCGCAGGTGCCAACCTCGAACCGCCGCCCCGTCGTTCGGGCACCCGGGGCGGCATGTTTTCCGCAGTCGTCGAAGCGCTTCGCCGCTCCGGGCCGACGACCCCACCACCGCGCGATGCCGCACGTCACCACGGCCGTCGAAGCGCTTCGACCGCCGGTCGGCGCCTCACCGCGCGCCCACCGGAAGGTAACCGCAGATGAACGACCCCGCCGACCGCGCCACCGGTCCGTCCCCCGAGGTGTACGCCGACGACCTGCTGGCCCGGCTCACCCTGCCGGAGAAGATCGGCCTGCTGCACCAGTGGCAGGCCCCCGTGCCGCGCCTGGGCCTGCCCGGTTTCCGCACCGGCACCGAGGCGCTGCACGGGGTCGCCTGGCTCGGGCCGGCCACCGTCTTCCCGCAGGCCGTCGGCCTGGCCAGCAGCTGGAACCCCGCACTGATCCGGGCGGTCGGCGCCGCCGTCGGCGACGAGGTGCGGGTCAAACACCAGGCCGACCCGGCCGCCGTCGGGCTCAACGTGTGGGCGCCGGTGGTCAACCCGCTGCGCGACCCCCGGTGGGGCCGCAACGAGGAAGGCTGGTCGGAGGACCCGTGGCTGACCGGCCGGCTCGCCACCGCCTACGCCTGGGGGCTGCGCGGCGAGCACCCCCACCGGCTGCGCACCGCCCCGACGGTGAAGCACTTCCTCGGCTACAACAACGAGACCGACCGGGCCACCACCTCCAGCGACCTGCCACCCCGGGTGCTGCACGACTACGAACTGCCGGCGTTCCGCGCCCCCCTCGCCGCCGGCGCGGCGGTCGCCGTGATGGCCTCGTACAACCTGGTCAACGGGGTACCCGCGCACCTGAGCCCGCTGCTGGAGAGCGAACTGCGGCGGTGGACCCCCGACGCGCTGATGGTGGTCGGCGACGCCGGCGCGGTCACCAACATCGCCGGGGTGCAGCAGTACCTGCCCGACCACGTCACCGGCTTCGCCGCCGCCCTGCGCGCCGGCATCGACAACTTCACCGAGGACGACACCGACAGCGGGCAGACCGTCCGGCGGCTCACCGAGGCCCTCGACCGGGGCCTGATCGACGAGTCGCACGTGGACCGGGCGGTGCGCCGCATCCTCACCGTCCGGGTCCGCCTGGGAGACCTGGACCCACCCGGGCAGGACCCGTTCGCCGGGGTCTCCCCCGACGTCCTCGACAGCCCCGCTCACCGGGAACTGGCCCGGGAGGCCGCCCGCCAGTCGATCGTGTTGCTCCACAACGACGGGCTGCTGCCCCTGCCGGCCGCCACCGCACCCCGGGTGGCGGTGCTCGGCCCGCTCGCCGACACCGTCCACGCCGACTGGTACAGCGGCACCCTGCCCTACGCGGTCACCGTCCGGGAGGGCCTGGCCCGGCGGCTGCCGGCGGTCACCCACCACACCGGGGCCGACCGGATCGCGTTGCGCGTCGGCGACCGGTACGTCCGCTGCCCCCGCGCGTCGGAGGGTGGCCCGCTGACCGCCGACGACGGCCGCGACGGCACCTGGTTCGACGTGTTCGACTGGGGACACGACGTGGTGGCGCTCTGTGCGGTCGCCAACGGCCGGCACGTCGGCGCCGACGACGACGGGGCGCTGGCCAACGACCGGCCCGGGCCCGGCGGGTGGATCGTGCGGGAGACCTTCCGGTTCCACCACCGCCCCGACGGCACGGCCCTACTGCACCACCTCGCCACCGGCGCGTACGTGCGGGTCGACGACGACGGGCGGTTACGCGCCGACACCGCCGACCCGGACACCGCCACCGGGTTCACCGTCGAACTCGTCACCGACGGCGCGGCCGAGGCCGCCGCACTGGCCGCCGCCGCCGACGTGGCGGTCGTCGTCCTCGGCAACCACCCGATGGTCGACGGCCGGGAGACCGAGGACCGCATCGACCTGACCCTGCCGGCCGGGCAGGACCGGCTGTTGCGCGCCGTGCACGCCGCGAACCCGCGCACCGTGCTGGTGCTCACCAGCAGCTACCCGTACGCGGTCGGGTGGGCGCAGGAGCACCTGCCGGCGGTGCTGTGGTCGGCGCACGGCGGGCAGGAACACGGCACCGCCCTGGCACAGGTGCTGCTCGGCGACGCCGACCCCGGCGGCCGGCTCACCCAGACCTGGTACGCCGACGCCGCCGACCTGCCCGACCTGCTCGACTACGACGTGATCGGCGCGGACACCACCTACCTCTACTACCGGGGTGAGCCGCTGTACCCGTTCGGTCACGGCCTCAGCTACACCCGGTTCGACTACGCCGACCTTCGGGTCAGCACGTCGACGGTGACCGTCGGCGACGAGGTCGAGGTGAGCGTCGAGGTCACCAACACCGGCGACCGGGAGGGTGAGGAGACCGTGCAGCTCTACACCCGGCAACGGCGCTCCCGGGTCAAACAGCCCCTGCGGCAGCTGCGCGACTTCGTCCGGCTCACCCTGGCCCCCGGCCAACGGCGGACGGTCACCCTGCGGCTGCGTACCACCGAACTGGCCTGGTGGGACGAGCAGCACGGTGGGCCGGTGGTGGAGGACGCCACGCACACCCTGCTGGTCGGCCGCTCCGCCCGCGACATCCGCGCGGTCGGCGCGGTGACCGTGCACGCCGGCGCCCCGACCGGGCCGTCCCGCCCGACGGTACGGGCCGGCGGTGGGTCGCGGTGAGCGGGACGTCCGGGCCTCGCCGCAAGTCCCCCGACCAGGTCACCATCGTCGACGTCGCCCGGCACGCCGGGGTGGCCGTGAGCACCGTGTCGTACGTGCTCAGCGGTAAACGGGCCATCTCCGAGGTGACCCGCACCCGGGTGTTGGCCAGCATCCGGGAGTTGGGCTACCACCCGCACGCCGGGGCGCGGGCGTTGGCCAGCCGACGGGCCAACACCATCGCCCTGGTGCTGCCGCTGCGCGCCGGCATGCAGGTGCCGGTGGTGATGCAGTTCGCCATCGCGGTGGTCACCACCGCCCGCCGGTACGACCACGACGTGCTGCTGGTCACCTCCGACGAGGGGCCGGCCGGGCTGCGCCGGATCGCCGGCAGCGCCATGGTCGACGGGATGCTGGTGATGGACGTCGAACTGGACGACTCCCGGGTGCCGCTGCTGCGGGACCTGACCCGGCCCAGCGTGCTGATCGGCGTGCCGGCCGACCCCACCGGGCTGACCTGTGTGGACCTGGACTTCCACCGCGCCGGCCAGGTGTGCGTGGAACACCTGGCCCGGCTGGGGCACCGCCGGGTGGCGCTGCTCGGTGCCCCGGCCGCCGTCTACGACCGGGGCACCGGTTTCGCCCACCGCACCCGCGCCGGGGTGGGCGCCGCCGCCGACCGGCACGGCGTCACGGTGGTCACCCAGCCCTTCGAGGAGGGGCCGGCGTCGATCCGTCAGGAGCTGGCCGCCCTGCTCGACCGGCACCCCGACCTGTCCGCGCTGGTGGTGCAGAACGAGGCGGCCGTCGGGCCGGTGCTGGCCACGCTGCCCACCGTCGGCCGGCGGGTGCCGCAGGACATGTCGGTGGTGGCGATCTGCCCCGACCAGTTCGCCGAGCAGGCCGCCCCCCGGCTCACCTCGGTGCCGGTGCCCGCCGAGGAGATCGGCCGGCAGGCCGTGGCGTTGCTGATGCGCAAGCTGCACGAGGAACCGGTGCCGGAGGTGACCCTGCTGCCGCCCCGGCTGACCATCCGGGACAGCACCGCCGCGCCCACCGTACGGTCCGGGCGGTGACCGGCCGGACCGTACGGTGGGCGCGGCGCTCACAACGCGTCGGGTCGGCACAGGGCGGGATGTGGTTCGCCCGGCGGGGCGAACCAGGGGGTGTCCCCGGACGTGGTGGTGTCCAGGCGCAGCCGCGCCCACTCGTTGAGCTCCGGCAGGTCGTCGGGGGCGAACCAGGCCACCTCGGTGGACTCGTCGCCGTCGGCGCGGGCCTGCCCGCCGACCGGCCGGCACCGGAACCAGACGTTGAGGTACTCGCAGGCGTCGCCGTTGGGATAGATCACCGGATGGGTGGCGAGGCCGGCGATCCGGTCGACGACGACCCGCACACCGGTCTCCTCCCACACCTCCCGGACGACGGCGTCGGCGGGTTGCTCACCCGGGTCGACCACCCCGGCCGGCAACGACCAGCGGCCGTTGTCGCCGCGGCGGGCCAGCAGCACCCGGCCGGCGTCGTCGTGGACCACACCCGTCACCCCGGGCAGGAGCAGCAGGTCATGCCCGATGTGGGCGCGTAGGGTGGCGATGTACCGGGAGACGGTCACCGGCCCACGGTAGCGGCCGTGGTGCCGGCGGACCATCCTGGCGGCTCCGGCGCGCGGGGGCCCTCGCACCCGGACCTGGATCATGCTCCGGCCGGGCTGACCGCCGACGTCCCGGCACAGCCTCTAGACTTCCCCGTCGATGGACCCGCAGCCCTCCCCCACCGACCTGCGTCCCTGCGCGCACTGTGGACGTGACGTCCCGCAACGTGCCGGCGCGGGACGTCCGTTCCGCTACTGCCGGGACAACGACGGCGCCTGCCAGCGGGCGTCGCGCAACTCGCGGATGCGCCACCGCAACGCCCCGGGCCTGCCTGGTCAGGTGGCCCGCACCTGGGAGGCCGTCGACCGGCTCGACCAGGTGGTGGAGACCCTCACCGAGGCGTTGCACGCCGAGTTGTCCCCGGTCGGGGTGGAACGGCAACTCGCCCAGGTCCGCGCCGACGCCGCCACCCAGGTCGCCGAGGCGCACACCGCCCGCGACGAGGCCCGCGAGGCCGCCGAGACGGCCGCCGCCGAGACCACCCGGGCCCGGCAGGAGACCCGGGCCGCGACAGCCGCCGCCGACGCCGCGCACGCCCGCGCCGCGCAGGCCGAGGCCCTGGCCGACGCCGCACACCAGGCGGCCGCCCAGGCCGAGGCCGCCGCCGAGGCGGCCCGCCGCGACACCGCCGCCGCGCAGGCACTGCGGGTGCAGGCCGAACGGGACCGCGACGCCGCCCGCCACGAGTTGCGTACCCTGCGCGCCGAACGCGACGCGCAGCGACAACGCGCCGCGGACCTGACCGTCGAACGCGACGCCGCGCGCGCCGACGCCGCCCGGCGGCAGGCCGACGCACAGCGCGCCGACGCCGACGCCGCCGCCTCCCGGGAGGAGACCCGGCAGGCGCGTGCCGATGCGGTGGCGTCCCGTGCCGAGGCCGACGTGGCCGGGCAGCGGGCCCGGCAGGCCGAGGCCGCCGCCGAGGTGGCCCGTCGCGACACCGCCGCCGCGCGGGCCGACGCCGACGCCGCCCGGGAGGAGACCGCCGCGTCGACCGCCAGGGCCGGCGAGGACCTGGCCGCCGCCCTGGCCCGGGTGGACGCCCTGACCGCCGACCTGGCGCAGGCCCGCACCGACCTGGCGCAGGCCCACCGGGCTACCGCCGCCGACCGGGCCCGGCTGACCGAACTGGACCGGCTGCTGCCGGCGGTGCAGGCCGACCGCGACGCCGCCCACCAACGGGCCGCCCAACTCGCCGACCAGGTCAGCGCCCTGGCCACCGCGCTGGCTCGGCTCGGCGGCACGGCTCAGCCCGGCTGAGCGGTACCCGACGGCGCGGGCGGGGCATCCGCCGGACTCTGCTCCGGCTGCCCCGGGCCGGCCGGCATCAGGTCCGCCGGGGCGGCCTGCACCTCGACCCGGGTGTCGTGGAACGTCGGCCCCCCACCGAGGTCGGTGTCGCGGACCCCGGTGACCGCGTTGACGGTGCTGCCGCCGGGGCTCAACCGCGCCCAGTACGCCTTGTAGGTGAACGCCAGCCCGGGGCGGGTGGCGTCGTCCACGGCGACGGTGGCCAGGAACTCCCCCCGGTCGTTGTGCACCCGCGCCGGGTCGCCGTCGGTCAGGCCCCGGGCGGCGGCGTCGACGGGATGCAGGTGGATGCGCGGCGGGCCGGTGCGACCGAGGTGCCAGGGCAGCGACGCGAACGTCGAGTTGAGGAAGAACCGGCCGGCCGGGGAGATCAACGCCAGCGGGAACCGGCGGGCCAGCGCCGCGTCACCCACCTCGACCGGCGGGGTGTAGCCGACCAGCGGGTCCACCCCCTGCCCGGCCAACCTGGGGTCGTGGAACCGGGCCCGCCCGTCCTGGCTGGGAAAACCTCCCTGCGCGTACGGGGCGGAGCCCACCGCCACCCCGGTGGCCCGCACATACGTGCGGCGGGTCAACTCGTCGTAGTCGATGCCGGTGCCGTCGAGCAGTTGCCGGGCCAGGTCCTCGTCGCTGTCGCGCAGCCGGGGATGGGTCAGGCCGAGGGCGGCGGCGATCCGACGGAAGATCTCGGTGTTGGGCAACGCCTGCCCCGGCGGGTCGAGCGCCGGCAGGTTCACGGTGGCGTAGTGGTGACCGTAGGAGGTGTGCAGGTCCAGGTGCTCGGGTTGCATCGTGGCCGGCAGCACCACGTCGGCGTAGTCGCAGGTGTCGGTCCACCGCTGCTCCAGCACCACGGTGAACAGGTCGGCGCGGGTCAGCCCCCGGCGCAGCCGGTTCTGGTCGGGCACGGTGGCGACCGGGTTGGTGTCGAAGACCACCAGCGCGGTGACCGGCGGGTCGGCCTCCCCGGTCAGTGCGGCGGCGAGCCGGCTCATGTTGATCGACCGGGCCGGTGGCGCGGGCATCCCGGCGGGCCGGGCGACACGGTCGGGGTCGATGCGGTGATGCCCGCTGGTGGTGGCCAACGCCCCGCCCCCGGGATAGCGGAAGTCACCGGTGAGCAGGGGGATCGCCGCGATGGCCCGGACCGCCTGCCCGGCGCCGGCGTGTCGTTGCAGACCGAGCCCGATGCGGATGGCGGTGGGCCGGGTGGTGGCGATCCGTTCGCCGAGCCGGCGCACCACGTCCGCGTCGAGGCCGCACTCGGCGGCGGCGCGGGTCACCGGCCACTCGTCCAGGCGGGCCTCCATCCGCTCCCAGCCGACGGTGTGCGCGGCCAGCCACGGCCGGTCGGCGCCGCCGAGGTCCCGCACGTGCCGCATCAGCCCCCGGGCCAGGGCGGCGTCGGTGCCGGGAAGCGGGGCGACGTGTTCGTCGCTGCGGGCGGCGGTGTCGGTGCGCAGCGGGTCGATGGTGACGATGTACGCGCCGCGCTGCTGGGCCTGCCGCACGAACGGCCAGTGGTGCAGGTTGGTGGAGAGCAGGTTCGCCCCCCACAGGACGATCAGTTTCGCCTCGACCACCGACTCCGGTTCGAAGCCGACCGACCCGCCGTAGAGGGACCCGAGGGCGGCCCGGGAGGCGGCGGTGCAGATGGTGGTGCGCAGCCGCGACGCCCCGAGGTGGGCGAAGAGCCGGGGCCCCATCGTCCAGCCCTGCACCAGGCCCATGGTGCCGGCGAAGTAGTACGGCAGGATCGACTCCGGACCGTGGATGTCGATGCTGGCCTGCCACCCGTCGGCGACCCGGCGTACCGCCTCGTCCCAGCTCGCCGGCCGGTACGACACCGGCCCCACCCCCTTGGGGCCGACCCGCACCAGCGGGGTGGTCAGCCGGTCGGGGCCGGTGACCGCGTCGAGGTAACGGTTCACCTTGCCGCACAATGCGCCGCGGGTGTACGGGTGTCCGGGATCGCCGCGTAGGCCCACCGGCCGCCCGTCGGTGACGGTGAGCTGCCAGACGCAGGTGTCCGGACAGTCCAGGGGGCACGCGCCGGGGTGCACGGTGGTGACCATGCCGCGGATGCTATCCGCCGCCGACACCCCCGGCGGGCCCGTCACCGCCTGCGGTTCGCCCCGGGGCGGCTACCATCGCGGTGAACACCGGTGCGACCCGGCCGGGGGACGACCCCGCCGGGGCCGGTGCGGTGGCCGGCTACCCTTGCCAGGGTCGTTCCACCCCCGGGCGGGAATGCCCCGACGGTGACCGGCCGTTACACCGGTAGACCAGCACCACGAACGAGGGGAAGTCGATCATGGGCGAGCGTATGCTGCGCGGAAGCCGTCTGGGCGCGGTCAGCTACGAATCCGACCGCAACACGGAGCTCGCGCCACGCCAGACCCGCGAGTACCTCTGCGCCAAGGGCCACCAGTTCGAGGTTCCGTTCGCCGTCGACGCCGAGGTCCCCACGACCTGGGAGTGCAAGTTCGACGGCAGCGTCGCCCGCCTCGTCGACGGCACCGAACCGGAGCAGAAGAAGGCCAAGCCGCCGCGTACCCACTGGGACATGCTGCTGGAGCGGCGCTCCATCGCCGAGTTGGAGGACATCCTCGCCGAACGGCTCCAGGAGGTCCGCACCCGCCGCGGCCGCGCCTGACGACACACCGACTTGCGCGAACGGCGCCCCCGGGAGGAGACCTCCCGGGGGCGCCGTTCGCATATGTCATCACGGCCCACCGGGGCCGCACCCGGGTGGCCCGCGCCCGCCGCAGGTCAGGGCTGGCGGGGCTCCACGATCTCACCCTCGATGGCCCGACCCCCGTCGACCACCGGCGGGGCCACCACGTCACC
Organism: Micromonospora sp. DSM 43699; assembly: GCF_055517075.1. NCBI lineage: Bacteria > Bacillati > Actinomycetota > Actinomycetes > Micromonosporales > Micromonosporaceae > Micromonospora > Micromonospora sp. DSM 43699. Next base: position 132,068 of record NZ_JBTMMT010000010.1, on the reverse strand, counting down.
GTCCGCCGGCGACGCCGCCGGCTCCCCCTGCCGCACCCGCACCGTACGCGGACCGAACAGGTCACCGGCGACCATCGACGACACCCGCCGCTCGGTGGCCCGCTGCACCCCCGACCGCACCAACCGGCGCACCGGCGGCACCAGCAGCAACACCCCTACCAGCCCGCTGACCAGCCCCGGAACCGCCAGCAACAGCGCGCCGACCAACCCGACCAGACCATCGGTCACCTGCCGGCCCGGCGGCTGCCGGGACTCCACCGACGTGCGGAACCCCCGCCAGGCGCGCATCCCCTCCCGCCGCAGCAACACCAGACCCAGCAGGGACGCGGCGAACACCAGCAGCACCGCCGAACCGAACCCGACGGTCCGACCCACCCCGACGAACACCGCCAACTCCACCACCACCGCCACCAGCAGGGCCAGTGGCACGAACCTCAGGTATCGGCGCATCTCACCTCATCCGCATCAGGCGGCCGCCCGCTCACCACCGGTCGGACAATGCCCGGGGCGACAGGCCCGCCCCTCCAGCATGCCACGGGCGCCCTCACGGCCACCGGTCATGACCACGCCGCCACCGCCCCGGCCGCCGGTCCCGCAACCCCCAGGTGGTGATCCGCCACAACGCCTCCGCCACGATCAACGGGCTCATCTTGCTCGCCCCCCGCTCCCGCTCCACGAACGTGATCGGCACCTCCACGATCCGCGCCCCCGCCCGGTGCGCCAGCCGCGACAACTCCACCTGGAACGAATACCCCTGCGAACACACCGACTCCAGGCGCATCGCCCGCAACGCCGACAACCGGTACACCCGGAATCCGCCGGTGGCATCGGACACCGGCATCCCCAACGCCAACCGCGCATACAGGTTCCCGCACCGCGACAGCAGCAACCGCCGCCACGGCCAGTTCACCACCTGCGCCCCACCCACCCACCGCGACCCGATCACCACATCGGCGTCCCGGGCGGCATCCAACAGGGCGGGCAGGTCCTCCGGGGCGTGCGAACCGTCGGCGTCCATCTCCACCACCGCGTCGTAACCGCGCTGCCGCGCCCACCCGAACCCGGCCAGGTACGCCGCCCCCAACCCCTGTTTGCCGGGCCGGTGCAGCACGTGCACCTGCGCGTCGGTGGCGGCCATCGCCTCGGCCAACGCCCCCGTACCGTCGGGGCTGTCGTCGTCGGCGACCAGTACGTCCACCGTCGGCGCCGCCCGGCGCACCCGGGCCACCACGTCGCTGACGTTGTCGGCCTCGTTGTAGGTGGGGATCACCACCAGCACCCGGCCCACCCCCGGATACCCCACGGCTGCCTCACCCACCGTCTCCCCCGTTCCTGCCGGCTCACCCGACGGAGGTGACCCCCCGCCGTCGACGCAGCGCCCCCGCGGCGGCCAGGGCCGCCACCGCCAGGCCCGCCAACGCCACCTCCGGCCACCTCCCGGCCCGGGTGGCAGGGGTCCGCCCGTCGGAGAGCGTCACCTGCCGCACCGCCACCGCCCGGGTGTTGAACCCGGTGGCATCGCTTACCCGCCCGTCCGGGGTGACGAACCCGGACACCCCGACCGTCGAGGCCATCAACGCCGCGCGACCGTGCTCCACCGCCCGCAACCGCACCATCGCCAACTGCTGACGGGCCTCCGCCACGTTGAACGTGGCGTTGTTCGTCTGCACCACCAGCAACTGCGCCCCACCGTCGACGGTGTCGCGCACCAGACCGTCGTAGGCGACCTCGAAACAGATCACGTCGCCGAGCACCACCGCCCCCGCGTCGACCACCCCCGGGGTCGACCCCGCCACGAAGTCGGCGCGCACCCGGTCGACCTGCGACGACACCGCCCGGGCCAGTGACCGCAACGGCACGTACTCGGCGAACGGCACCGGATGCCGCTTGGTGTACAACTGGGTCAGGTCCGGGCCGGAACCCGGCCGCCACAGGATCCCGGCGTTGCGGACCTCACCGTCACCGGGGCCTGCCAGCACCGCACCCACCAGGATCGGCGCACCGACCGCGTCCGCGGCCTGGGAGATCCGCGCCCCGGCGGCGGCGTTGCGCAACGGATCGATGTCCGAGGAGTTCTCCGGCCACACCACCAGGTCGGGACGCGGCACGGCCCCACTGGCGACCCGCGCGGCCAACTTCACCGTCGCGTCGACGTGATTGTTGAGTACCGCCTGCCGCTGGGCGTTGAAATCCAACCCCAACCGTGGCACGTTGCCCTGCACGATCGCCACCCGCACCGACCGGCCGTCGCCGGCAGCGCCCATGGGCACCGCCAACCCCACCCCGACCAGCACCAACAACCCCACCGCCACCCCGGCCACCGGCCGCCACACCCCGTCCGGGGTCGACCACCGCCGCCACCACCCCACCACCAGCAACCCCCCGGCCACCGCCACGACCCCGGTGACCAGCGGTGCCCCACCCAGCCACGCCCACCCCAACAGCGGGGAGGCGTCCTGGCTGAACGCCAACCGCCCCCACGGGAACCCCCCGAACGGCGTACGGTCGCGCAACGCCTCCTGCCCCACCCACAACACCCCGGTCACCGGCGGCCACGTCCACCGCCACCGGTCCACCACCGGCGACAACCACGCCGACGCCGCACCCAGCAACGCCAGATAACCGGCCTGCAACAACGACAGCAACACCCACGGCAGATATCCGGTGTGCAGATTGGTCCACGCCAACAACGGCGCGAAGAACGCCACCCCGGTCAGGAACCCCAACCCGGCGCCCGCACGCAGCCGCCGCCGATGCGCCGCCACCGCCAACCCGGCCACCCCCACCGGGGCCAACGGCCACCACCCGTACGGCGGGAACGCCAACAGCAGCGCCACCCCGGCGGCCACCGCCACCGGCACCGCCACCGGCAACGGCACCGCCGCACTGGTCGGCCGTACCACCAGCGGGGTACGCGTCTCATCCCGGTCGAGCGTCGTCACCGGCACCTCACCACGATCACGGGCCGAAGGCTACCCGCCCCACCCCGCCACCCCGAGCCCACCGACCAGGACAGGGGAAAAGCCACCACGATGACCGGGCACCCCGGAACCGGCCCCAGACCACGGACACGAAATCGGGGCGCGGCCTAAGCCGCGCCCCGATGCTCCCAGGCCCTTCCCAGCCGGTGGGGCGAGAACGAGCGACGCCGACCTTCGGACCGACCAGACGGTGGACTGGCTGCCCCCGCCGGGCCGTTGTCTACTGGCCGTGCCCCTCACCCTGCCCGTACACCGGTAACCGCGACCGGTTCGCGCCGCCCCGCCGACCCCCGCCCGCTGGACCTGGCCGCCGCGACGAGATGCACCAACAATGTCGCTCGGCCAGCGGACGAAGGGACGAAGCGAACAACAGCCGCTTCCCGTAGTAGGACTCAAAGACGGTACGGCCTGCACCCCCGCCGCTGTCAACCCACCCCCGGCCAGTCGCACCCACCGACCCGGCGTGTCGCGTCGGCGCGTCTCAATCCCCACCCAGATGCCGACGCAGCAACGCCCCCGCCGCCACCGGATACTCCCCGGCGAGCAACCCCCCGGCAGCCAGCACATAATCCACATCCACCACCGGCCGCGCCGCCCGCGGCACCGGCCACCCCCCGGCATGATCGGTGAGCACCTGCGCCAACACCCCCACCGCCGCACCCGCCCCGGCGTGACGCAGCACACCACCCGAACCCACCAGCAGCCGCACGTCCCGCAGATCCCGACCGGCCCGCTCCCCGACCGCCCCACGGGCATGCCGACGCAACGCCACAGTCGCCGCCAACGCCGCGATCCGCCCCTCCACCGCCCGATCCTCGTCGTCGACCGGCAGGAACCCCGGATCGGCCGCCCGCACCGCCGCCGCCGACGCCAACACCTCCTGCCCGGCGGCGTCGAGCAGCCGCTCCTCCACCGCCGCCCGCACCACCCCCGGCGCACTCCACCGCATCCCCAGATCCCCCTCCACGGTGCGGGCCCGCCACCACGCCCCCGCCACCTCCCGACCCGGACCATCAGCCCGCTCGTCCGGCGTCAACACCGAATACACATCCGTCGTCGCCCCACCCACATCCACCACCGCCAGATCACCACCCACCACGTCGGCGAGAACCTCCACCCCCGTCAACACCGCATCCGGGGTCGCCGCCCGTACCAACCGGGCGAACCGGCCCCCCCGCGACAACCGCTTACCACCTATGACATGCCGCAGGAACACCTCCCGGATCGCCGCCCGCGCCGACGCCGGCGCCAACACCCCGATCCGGGGCAGCACATTGTCCGCCACCGTCACCGGCACCCCCGCCGCCGCCAACACCTCCCGCAACCCGTCGCGCACCTCGACGTTGCCTGCCAACACCACAGGCACCCGCCACCGGGCCCGCGCCAACCGCGTCGCGTTGTGGGTCACCGTGTCGGCGTCCCCACCATCGGTGCCCCCGACCAACAGCACCACATCCGGCCGGGCCGCCCGTACCGCCGCCAACTCCGCCGCCCCCAACCGGCCCGCCGCCACGTGCACCACGTCCGCCCCCGCCGACAACCCCACCCGCCGGCCCGCCTGCGCGGTCACCAACGGCTCGTAACCCACCACCGCCAGCCGCAACCCACCCCCCGCCGACGAACACACCAACCACGGCAGGTCCCCGCCCACCGTCCCGGCTTGCGCCACCGCCCCGGCTTGCGCCACCGCCGCGGCGACCGCCGCATCCAGACCGTGCAGCACATCCGTGGTCACCGTCGTCGGCACCGACGCCGCCCCCACCAACCGCCCCACGTCCAGGTCCACCACCGCCGCCTTCGTCCAGGTCGACCCGACGTCGGCGCAGACCACCCGGCTCACGCCGCCGCCGGCACGACCACGGTGCCCGTCGCGGTGACCGCCACGACCGGCTCCGCCAACACCTCCGCCGCCGACCCACCCCGCTCCGGCCGCCCCCGACACACCACCCGCGCCACGAAATCAATCGTCCTGCTCCGGGTGCCCACCCGTACCACCGTCGCCGTCACCTCCACCACGTCACCCGCCCGCACCGCCGCCAGGAACTGCACATCCGCATACGACGCGAACAACCCCTCGTCACCATCGGTACGGATACACACCTCCGTCGCCACATCCCCGAACAACCCCAACGCGTACGCCCCGTCCACCAGGTTCCCCGCGTAATGCGCATGCGCGTACGGCACATACCGCCGATGCGTGACCGTCAACCCCACCCGGGAATCACTCATACCCTCGCCTTCCTGTCCGTCACCAACGCATGCACCAGATACGACGCCACCTCACCCGGCGTGGTGCCCCGACCGAAGATCCGGTCCACCCCCAACTCGGCGGTCATCGACTCGTCGAACCGCGGCCCACCCACGATCAACAACGGCCGCTTCCCCGCCGGCAACGCCTCCCGGAACGCCGCCGACATCTCCCGCGTATTGTGCAGATGCGCATCACGCTGCGTCACCACCTGCGACACCAACACCGCATCCGCCCGCTCCCGCCGGGCCGCCTCCACCAACTCCGGCACACTCACCTGCGCACCCAGATTGGTCACCTTCAACTCCCGGTAGTACTCCAGGCCCTTCTCCCCCGCGATGCCCTTCACATTCAGGATCGCGTCGATACCCACCGTGTGCGCATCCGTCCCGATACACGCCCCCACCACCGACAACTTCCGCCGCAACCGCTGCTTCACCGCCGCATTGACCTCCCTGGCACCCAGCAGCGGAAAATCCCGCTCCACCACCTGCACGGCACCCAGGTCCACCAGATGATTCACCCGCCCGTACACCACGAAGAACGTGAAACCGTCACTCATCGGCTTCGCATGCACCAACATCGCCGGATCGATACCCATCCGGTTGGCCAACTGCACCGCCGCACCCTCGGCCCGCTTGTCGTGCGGCACCGGCAACGTGAACGACACCTGCACCATCCCGTCCCCGGTGGTGTCACCGTACGGCCGCACGACCCGCTTCCCGGCGTCACCACCGGACTCCACGACGCTCATGCTGTGCTGACCGGGCATGCCCTCACTCCGCTCGGTGCGCTCGCTCATGCTGTGCTGACCGGGCATGGCCTCGCGGCCCTCACTCCGCTCGGTGCGCTCGCTCATGCTGTGCTGACCGGGCATGGCCTCGCGGCCCTCACTCCGCTCGGTGCGCTCGCTCATGCCGGCTGCTCCAGGATCTCCGTCGCCGGGTTGAAGTAGCCCGCCTCATGCCGCGCCACCCCCGCCAGACCCTTACCCCGATCCGCCGGCCGCTTCATGATCCCGAACGTGCCCTCCGCGATCGCCGTCAACAACGACTGCTCACCGATCCGCTCCAACAACTCCACCGCCTCACCCAGCACCCGGTTCGCCCGCTGCTGGATGAACCCACCCGGCGCCGGCACGAAATCCTCGTGCAACCCACCCGCCGCACCCAACACGTACCGCACGTTCTGCAGGGCGATGTCCCGATCCGACAACCACGGCGTCACCACCGCCTCCGTCATCATCCCCACCAACAGAATCCCCTGCCCCGTCATCGCCCCCACCAGATTGAAGAACCCATCCAGCAGATTCCCCCGGAACACATCCCCCGTCATGTGCTTCGTCGGCGGCATCCACTTCAACGGCGCATCCGGAAACAACTCCCGCGCCAACAACGCATGCGCCAACTCCAACCGGAACGACTCCGGCACCTCCGGATTGATCTCGAACGCGTGCCCCAACCCCAGCTGCCAGTCCGCCAACCCCGCCTCATGCGCGAAGAACTCGTTGAGCAACTGCGACACCGTCACGGTGTGCGCCTCGTCCACCGCATCCGCCGTGGTCAGATAGTTGTCCTCACCGGTGTTGATGATGATCCCCGCCCGCGCGTGCACCTGCCGCGAAAACCGCTGATCCACAAACGTGCGGATCGGATTGATGTCCCGGAACAAAATCCCGTACATCGAATCGTTGAGCATCATGTCCAGCCGCTCCAGGCCCGCCAGCGTCGCCATCTCCGGCATACACAACCCCGACGCGTAATTCGTCAACCGCACATACCGGCCCAACTCCCGCGACGTCTCATCCAACGCCGCCCGCATCAACCGGAAATTCTCCTGCGTCGCATACGTGCCCGCGAACCCCTCACGGGTCGCCCCCTCCGGCACATAATCCAACAACGACTGCCCCGTCGACCGGATCACCGCGATCACATCCGCACCCGCCCGCGCCGCCGCCTGCGCCTGCGGAATGTCCTCATAGATGTCACCCGTGGCCACAATCAGATAGATCCACGGCCGCTGCCGCGGATCCCCGTACCGCCGCACCAACCGGTCCCGCTCCGCGCGACGCCGATCCACCTGCCGAATCCCCGCCCCCACCGCCCTGCGCGCCGCCCGCCGCGCCACCGTCACCGCACGACCCGACGGCACCTCGAACCGCACCGACCCGGCCGCCGCCTTCTGCGCCAGCAACGTCACATCCGGCACACCCTCCCGCGCGAGCGCGTCGAACACCGGCAACGCCACCCCGTGCCCCAGACCCACATCCGCCACCACCGCATCCACCAACCGGTTCACCCACGGAATCCCATCCGGATCCGCACCCGACACCCCGGCCAACCGCAACACCGCCCGCTCCACCGACACCGTGGTGTGGCTACGCGCCAGCTCCACCACCGGCCGGCCCGCCCGACGCGCCAAATCCCGCGCCCGCGCCACCAACACCGGATCCAGGTCAAGCTTCCCCGTCACGACAACACCTCGCTCCGCCCGGCGACGCCGCGACAGCGCCACCCCGTGCCGATGATCCCCTCGCTCACGAAACGCCTTCCTCGTAGATGACCTCACCGCGCAACACCGTCGCCCGGCACACCGGCAGCGGCGTCGGATCCGCCGGGCCCCGCACCTCCGGATCCTCGGCCTGCAACACCGGCAGACCCCGCTCCACCCCCACGGGGGTGTCCCACACCGCGAACGTCGCCGGCGCACCCTTGGCGATCACACCCTCGTTGTCCAGGTGCACCGCCCGCCACCCACCCCGGGTGTGCGCCGCGAACGCCGCCCGCACACTCATCCGCTGCGCCGCACTGTGATGCGCCGCCGCCGCCCGCACCGAACCCCACGGGTCCAACGGCGTCACCGGCGAATCCGACCCGAACGCCAACGCCACCCCCACACCGTGCATCGCCCCCATCGGATTCGACTCCAGCGACCGGGCCAGACCCAGCCGCGACTCGTACATCCGACCCGCACCACCCCACAACCGGTCGAACGCCGGCTGCATGCTCGCCACCACCCCGTACTCCACGAAACCCGCGATCAACCGCTTACTCATGATCTCCGCGTGCTCCACCCGGTGCCGGGCCGCCCGCACCCGATCCGTGCCCAACACGGCCGCCGCCGCCGCGAACCCCTCCAACACCGTCGAGATCGCCGCGTCACCGATCGCATGGAACCCACCCTGCATCCTGTGCGCCGCACAATCCACCAGATGGTCACGCACCTGGTCCGCACTCAGATAACCGTGCCCGCAACCCTCACCGTCGAGGTAATCCCGCGACACGTGCGCCGTCCGCGACCCCAACGCCCCGTCCGCGAACAGATCACCACCCGCACCCACCGCACCCAACTCCCGGGCCCGCGCCGCCCCCGACAACTCACCCCAATAGCCGTACACCTCCGGCAACCCCGCACCCGACAACGCCAACAACCCGGTGAAGTCCTCCTCGTCGGAAATCTGCGGACCACCACACTCGTGCACCGCCGCGATCCCCAACGACGCCGCATGCGCCAACGCCACCCGCTGCGCCGCCACCCGCTGCGCCCGACCCACCGAACCCTGCGCCGCCGCCCGCACCACATGGTGCGCGTCCCGCCGCAACCACCCCGACACGTCGAAACCCGGCACCCCCGCCGCCTCCGGACACGCCGCCAGCAACGCCTGCGACACCAACGCCGAATGGATCGACGCCTGCGACAGGTACACCCGCCGGCCACCCGCCGCCCGGTCCAACTCCACCGCCCCCGGCAACCGCGGATCCACCCACGCCGACTCGTCCCAACCGTGTCCCAACACCACCGCGTCACCCGGCAGACCGGCCGCGAACGCCGACACCGCCCCCAGCAACTCCCCCGCCGACCGCACCGACGACAGATCCAGGCCCGACAACACCAACCCGGTGTCCGTGGCATGCACGTGCGCGTCCACGAACGCCGGCGTCACCAACGCCCCGTCCAACTCCACTACCCGATCGGCAGCCGGCGCATCCGCGTCCACACCCAACCAGGCGATCCGCCCGTCCCGCACCAACAGCGCCGTCGCGCTCGGCTCCGCCGGACAGTGCAGCACTCCACAGCGGTACAACGTCGAGGGGTTCGTCATGGCACTCAGTCTGCCGCCAACCGGGACTCGAAGAGACCACGTACCCCCGGCTCCGACCGCACCAACCCCAACGCCAACTCCGCGTGCCCCGGCACGAAGCCGTTGCCCACCAGCATCGTCACATCCGCCGCCAGGCCCTCCGCACCCAACGCCGCCGCCGCGAAACTCGTCGCCATCGAGAAGAAGATCACCGTGCCACCGTCCGCCGTGGCCAACACCGCACCATGCTCACACCCCGGCACGTCCACGCAGACCACCGTCACATCCGCCGGCCCACCCAACGCCGTCGTCACCGCCGACGACAACGTCACCGGATCCCGGGCATCGGCCAACGCCACCACCGACGCCACCCCGGCCTCCACCAACGCGTCCCGCTCCGCCGCCACCGGCACCACCCCGACGGTACGACCAGCACCCGCCCGCCGCGCCGCCACCAACGACAACGACCCGCTCTTACCGGCCCCACCGATCACCGCCACCGTCACCGGCGACGGGTCACCGGCCCGCTCCCGCCGCGCCACCACGTCACCGACCACCCGCGCCGTCAACGCCGGTGCCCCGCACACGTCCAGCACCGCCAACGCCAACTCGGGATGCAGATCCGCCGGCAGCACCGCCGCGATGGACCGGGCGAACAGGATCGCGTACCCGTCACACGGCACCTGCTCGCTGCGCCCGTCCCAACGGGCCAGCCCGTCGAGGATTGTCAACGGCGTCAACGTCAACGACACGAGCGTCGCCACCCGGTCACCCACGGTCAACCCCAGCGGCGACCGGCGACCGGCCTCCTCCACGGTGCCGATCAACATCCCACCCGACCCGGTCACCGGATTCTGCATCTTGCCCCGGGCCGACACGATCTCCAGCACCTCGGCGCGGACCTTCTCCCCGTCCCCGCCGTGCTTCTGCGCCAACTGCCGGAAACTCGCCGCGTCGAGATTCAGCCGCTCCACCCGGATCCGCACCTCGTTCACGGCGATCCGGGGGTCGGCGTCCAACCGCCAAGCCGCCTGCGGCAGCACCCCCGCCGGTTCCACGACACGGTGCAGGCCTACCGGTGACGTCACACCAACCTCCCCTCTCCACCGCGCGAAGCCCCGGCCAGGACTCGCATCGCGGGAAAACTTACGGCAGACTAATTTCTCCGCCGGATATTTTCCAGTAGCCTTCGGAACTACCGATCATCACACCAGCACGCCGGTCACCCCGGCCAGGCGCCACGAGGAGGGGCCGTGACCCAGACCCAACCGATGGAGACCATCCCTGGGCCCCGCCCCGCCCCGGTCGCCGTACCGACCGCAGGGCAGCCCTACGAATACCGCCGCAGCCCCCTGGTCGAACCCGACTGGACCCGCTTCCCCGGCTGGCGTCACGTCACCCGCGAGCAGTGGGAGAGCGCCCAGTGGCAACGCGTCAACTGCGTCAAGAACATCAAGCAGCTGCGCGCCGTCCTCGGCGACACCGTCGACGAGACCTTCTACACCGACCTGGCCGCCGACCAGCAGGCCCTGGCCACCATGTCGATGCTGGTGCCACCCCAGATGATCAACACGATGGTGCCGTTCGCCCCGATGACCACCGACGCGTTCCGCGCCGACCCCATCCGGCGCTACATGATCCCCGTCGCCGCCGACCGGCGCACCGACTGGCCGTCACACCCCTACGCCAGCCGAGACTCGCTCCACGAACACGACATGTGGGTCGCCGAGGGCCTCACCCACCGCTACCCCACCAAGGTCCTCGCCGAACTGCTCTCCACCTGCCCCCAGTACTGCGGGCACTGCACCCGGATGGACCTGGTCGGCAACTCCACCCCCGCCGTCGACAAACTCAAGCTCACCCTCAAGCCCGTCGACCGCTACGACGCCCACATCGGCTACCTCAAGGCCCACCCCGGCGTCCGCGACGTGGTCGTCTCCGGCGGTGACGTGGCCAACGTCCCCTGGCGCAACCTTGAGTCGTACCTCATGCGGCTGCTCGAACTGGAAACCGTCCGCGACATCCGGCTCGCCACCAAGGCCCTGATGGGCCTGCCCCAGCACTGGCTCCAGAACGACGTCGTCGAGGGCCTGGAACGGGTCGCCCGCACCGCCGCCCGACGCGGCGTCAACCTGGCCATCCACACCCACGTCAACCACGCCCAGTCGATCACCCCGCTGGTCGCCAGGGCCACCCAGACCGCCCTCGACGTGGGCGTCCGTGACGTCCGCAACCAGGGTGTACTCATGCGCGGCGTCAACGCCACCGCCCCCGACCTGCTCGACCTCTGCTTCGCCCTGCAGGGCGAAGCCGGCATCCTGCCCTACTACTTCTACATGTGCGACATGATCCCCAACGCCGAACACTGGCGGGTCCCGGTCTGGCACGCCCAGCAGCTCCAGCACGACATCATGGGCTACCTGCCCGGCTACGCCACCCCCCGGATCGTCTGCGACGTCCCCTTCGTCGGCAAACGCTGGGTGCACATGCTCACCGAGTACGACCGCGAACGCGGCATCTCCTACTGGACCAAGAACTACCGCACCTCCATCGAGTCGGCCGACCTGGAGGTGCTCGACAAGCGCTACGCCTACTACGACCCGATCGACACGCTGCCCGACGCCGGCCAGCGGTGGTGGGCCGCGCACCGCGACGACTGAAACACCTCGTGCGCCGCCCCCGCGACCCGACCGGTCCGGGGGCGGCGCACGGGGTCACGCCCCGCGCGGGGCGTACATGATCACCGCGACGCCGAGCAGACAGATCGCCGCACCCGTCAGGTCCCACCGGTCCGGCCGGAAGCCGTCCACCAGCACCCCCCAGGTCAGCGAGCCCGCCACGAAGACCCCGCCGTACGCGGCGAGGATCCGGCCGAAGTTGGCGTCCGGCTGGAACGTCGCCACGAAGCCGTACACGCCGAGCGCGACCACCCCGCCGGCGATCCACCACAACCCCCGGTGCTCCCGCCAGCCCTGCCAGATCAGCCACGCCCCGCCGATCTCGGCGAGCGCGGCCAGGACGAACAACACCAGGGAGCGGGCGACCAGCATGACCGCACGCTAACGCGGGTGGTCCCCTGAGCTTCCAGGGGGCCACCCGTCGCACGGAGCGCTCAGCGCAGCGCGTCCTTGACGTCCTGTCCGGCGTCCTTGACGTGCTCGTTTGCCTGCTTGGCCCGGGCCCTGCTCCGCTCGGTGGCGCCCTCGGTCCGCATCCGCTCGTCGTTGGCGACGTCGCCGATCCGCTCCTTGGCCGCGCCGGTCAGCTCCTGGGCCTTGTTCTTCGCCTTGTCGGTGAAGCTCATGTCGCCTCCTGTCGCTCAGGCGGTCACGGGGGCAGCGTGCCCCGCTCATCGGTGGCGTCCCCGATCGGCTCGACATGAAACGAACAGCGCCGTAGGCGCCGGGGTGGGGGGTGCGCCTTGGCGCACCATCCGTCCGTAAGGCGTCCTAGGACGGTTGGGTATCCCGCATGATCAGGGTGGTAGGGCGCACAGTCCTCTGGTCGTCCTAGGACAACAGGTGGCGGGTCGGTCCTGGCGAGGGCTGGTTGACTGGGGGGATGAGCGAGATCATCCTGGTCCGACACGGCGAGACCAGCTGGAGCGCCAGCCGCCGGCACACCTCGTACACCGATCTGGAGCTGACCGCGGACGGTGAGCGGCAGGCACGGGCGCTGGCCGGTGTGCTCACCGGCCAGCGCTTCGCCCGGGTGCTCGCCAGCCCCCGCCGGCGGGCCCGGCACACCGCCCAGCTCGCCGGCCTCACCGTCGACGAGGTCGACGACGACCTGGCCGAGTGGAACTACGGCGAGTACGAGGGACGCACCACCGCGGAGATTCAGCAGGAACGCCCGGACTGGACCATCTGGACCGACGGTTGCCCCGGCGGAGAGTCCCCCGCGCAGCTCGGCGTACGGGTCGACCGACTACTCGCCCGGGTCGTCCCGCTGCTGGAGCTCGGCAGCGTGGCGTTCGTCGGCCACGCGCACACCCTGCGGGTGGTCGGCGCCCGCTGGATCGGTCTGCCGGTGTCCGGCGGCGGGAAGCTACGGCTGGACACCGCCACCGTATCCGTCCTCGGCCACGAGCACGGTCGACAGGTGATCCTGCGCTGGAACGGCGGCTGAGCCGGTGAGCCGGCGGTCTGCCGGCACGACCGCGACCGGAGAGGCCGCCGTGCCGGCACGGCGGGCTCAGCCGTTGTCGCGGGACCGCCGTGGCATTGCCGCCAGCGGGATCTTCGGCGGTCGTGACTCGTACGGGGTGGACAGCACCACAGTCGTGCGGGTGGTGACGTTCGCCGCGGTACGGATCTCCTGGAGCACCCGTTCCAGGTCGGCCGGACCGGCCACCCGCACCAGGAGCAGGTAGAAGTCCTCCCCCGCCACCGAATAACAGGAGTCGATCTCGGGCAGGTGGGCCAGCCGCTCCGGCGCGTCGTCCGGCTGGGACGGGTCGAACGGTCGGATCGCCACGAACGCGGTCAGCGGCAGATCCAGCGCCTCGAAGGAGACCCGGGCGGTGTACCCGTTGATCACGCCGCGCTGTTCCAGCCGGCGGACCCGCTGGTGCACGGCCGAGACCGACAGGCTGACCTTCTCTGCCAGGTCCGTGTACGACAGGCGGCCGTCGGCGGTCAGCGCGGCGACGATGGCGCGGTCGATCTCCTCCACGCGTGCAACCTACCCGGTGGCGCACTCCCCTGGCGACGGTGTCCCGCCCGGTGTGACGCTCAGCGGGCCGCCCGGTCGCGCACCGCGTCGGCCGCGAAGTTCAACACCTCCGCCAGATCCTCCTCGTCGAGGAAGGGCAGATCGGTGAGGATGTCCGTCACCGACATCCCCTCCGCCATCATCGCCAGCAGGGTCGCCACCGGGATCCGGGACTGCCGCACGCAGGGTGCGCCGCCCATCACCTCGGGGTCGACGGTGATCCGGGGGAAGGTCACCGGCACAGGTTAGCCCTTCGCCAACGCCCGGGAGATCACCATCCGCTGGATCTGGTTGGTGCCCTCGACGATCTGGAGCACCTTCGCCTCGCGCATGTACCGCTCGACCGGATGGTCGGAGACGTAACCGGCACCACCGAGCACCTGCACCGCGTCGGTGGTGACCCGCATCGCCACGTCGGTGGCGAACAGCTTCGCCTTGGCCGCCTCGATCGAGTACGGGCGGCCGGCGTCGCGTAGGCGGGCGGCGGCCAGGGTGAGCGCCCGGGCCGCGGAGATCTGGGTGGCCGCGTCGGCCAGCAGGAAGCCGAGCCCCTGGAAGTCGACGATCGCCCGTCCGAACTGCTGCCGTTCCCGGGCGTAGCCGACGGCGTAGTCCAGCGCCGCCTGGGCCAGGCCGACCGCGCAGGCGGCGATGCCGAGCCGCCCCGAGTCCAGTGCGGACATCGCGATGGTGAACCCCGCCCCCTCCCCGCCGATCAGCCGGTCGGCGGACACCCGGGCGTCGTCGAGGACGAGCTGCGCGACGGGCGAGGAGCGCAACCCCATGGTCCGCTCCGCCGCCTGCGGTGCGACACCCGGCGTGCCCCGGTCGGCCAACAGGCAGGAGATGCCCTTCGGGCCCGGCCCGCCGGTGCGGCAGAAGATGTTGTAGAAGTCCGCCACCTGGGCGTGGGTGATCCACGCCTTGACCCCGGTGACCCGGTAGTCGTCGCCGTCGCGGACCGCCCTGGTGGTCAGCGCCGCAGCGTCCGAACCCCCCTGCGGCTCGGAGAGGCAGTACGCCCCGAGCAGCTCCCCGCCCAGCAGGTCCGGCAGCAGTGCGCGCTGCGCGTCGGTGCCGAACTGGGCAAGCGGGTAGCAGGACAGGGTGTGCACGCTGACTGCCTCGGCGACCGCGAGCCACCGGCCGGCCAGGATCTCCAGCACCTGGAGGTAGACCTCGTACGGCTGGGCGGCGCCGCCGTGCTCCTCGTCGTACGGCAGGCCCAGCAGCCCGGCCCGACCGAGGGTGCGCAGCACCTCCCGGGGGAACTCGGCGCGTTCCTCGAAGTCGGCGGCCCTCGGCGCGAGCTCGCGGTCGGCGAGTTCGGTGGCGAGGTCGAGCAGGTCGTGGGCCTCGTCGGTGGGGAGGATCCGGTCGACAGTCATAGCGCGATGAGCTCCAGGGGTGGTTGAGCCGTTGCCCGCCGTCATCGGGCACCACGCCGTCAGCTTAACGGTCGTTCGGGCCGCGGCCCACTCCGGTCACGGCGGCCCGACCCACCCCGGGTCGTGACGGCCGGCGCCTGCGGTGAACCGCAGCGGCGACACCTCCGTACCACCGGATGCCCTCCCCGGGTCCCGACGAGCCCGACGGAGTTTCCCGATGCACCGACGCACCGTACTGACCTCGGCGGGGGTCGCCCTCGCCGCGCTCGCCACCGGGTGGGCGGCCCTGACCGTCCCCACCGCGAGCGCCGAGACCGGGCCGCCGGCCACCACGCGCCCGGCGACGTCGACACGCAGCGACGGGCCGCAGGCCACCGCCGACGGGCCGGAGCCGACCGCCGACGCCACCGGCCGACCGGCCACCGCGCCCGCCGGTTCCCCGGTGGCCGTCAACGGCCGGCTGCGGGTCTGCGGGGTGAACCTGTGCAACCAGACCGGGGCACCTGTCCAACTGCGCGGGATGAGCAGCCACGGCCTCCAGTTCTTTCCGAACTGCCTCAACCCGGACTCGCTGGCAGCGCTGCGCACCGACTGGCGGGCCGACTTCGTCCGGGTCGCCATGTACGTGCAGGAGGGCGGGTTCGAGACCGACCCGGTCGGCTTCACCCGCAAGGTCGACGAGGCCGTGGAGACCGCCAGTGCGCTCGGCCTGTACGTGGTGGTCGACTTCCACATCCTGACCCCGGGCGACCCCCGCCTCAACCTGGACCGGGCGAAGTCCTTCTTCGCCGAGGTCGCCGCCCGGCACGCCGCGCGGACCAACGTCCTCTGGGAGATCGCCAACGAACCCAACGGGGTCGGCTGGGCCGGCATCAAGAGCTACGCCGAGCAGGTCATCCCGGTGATCCGGGCCGCCGATCCGGACAGCGTGGTGCTGGTCGGCACCCGGGGCTTCTCCTCGCTCGGTGTCTCCGAGGGCGCCGACGAGACCGAGGTGATCGACGACCCGGTCGACGCCGCGAACATCATGTACACGTTCCACTTCTACGCCGCGTCCCACCGGGACCTGCAACGGGCCACGGTGGCGCGCGCCGCGCGGAGCCTGCCGCTGTTCGTCAGCGAGTTCGGCACCCAGACCTTCACCGGCGACGGCCCGAACGACCTGGACAGCGCCACCGCCTGGCTGGACCTGCTCAAGAGCCTCAAGATCAGCTACGCGATGTGGAGCTACTCCGACGGCCCGGAGAGCAACTCGGTGTTCCGGCAGGGCACCTGCGCCGGCACCGACTACACAGGCACCGCCGTGCTCACCGAGTCGGGGGCGTACATCAGGTCCCGGATCCTGGGCTGAGCCGCCTGGTCGATGCCGGCCGGGCGGCGGGATCCGCTGCCCGGCCGGCATCGCCGGTCAGGATCGTCGGGCGGCCGACGCCGGTCAGCCGGCGACGACCGCCGAGACCCGGCGTACCCGGTCGGGGTGCGTCAGCACCTCCACGCTGTCGACGTACTGGTCCACCGCGCCGACCAGGGGACGGTCCCGCAGGAACGGGTCGACGATCGAGTTGCTCAGCGCGGTGGCGAGGCGGGGCGCGTCGAGCACCAGGAAGGGCCGCCCGTGGAAGGGCCGGACCGTGGACTCGACCGGCGCGGCCAGCCCGGTGGCGTTGGTCCAGTCGGCGACCGTCTCCAGCGCCCGTACCAGACCCGCCTGCCGTTCGGGCCAGTCACCCGGCCCGAGCGCGTCCGCCAACGCCGCCACCACCGGCGCGGCGTCCGGCAGGGCGGCGAACACACTGCCGAGCCACTTGTCGTACGGCGGCCAGCGCCGGTGCAGCAGCAGACCGAGGCGCAGCAGGTCCCGGGCCACCCGGGCGGCCACCAACCGGCTGCCCAACGCGTCACCCACCTCCGCACACCGTCCGACGAGATGCTCGGCCTGCCCCACCCGGGTCCACCCGGCGGCCAGCACGTGCCGCCACACGTCGTCCGGATACCACGCCAGGGCAGCACGGACCGCGCCGACCGCGCCGTGCAGACCGTCGTGGAAGACGGCGCCACCGGTCAGCTCGGCCAGCCGCTGGGTCGGCACGGCGAGCCAGTCGTCGGTGGTGACGGCGACGGTGGGGTCGAAACCGAGCCGCCCCCGCAGCCAGTCCCGCCACCCGACCACCTCCACCCCGCTGCGGTCACCGTCGACGTCGGGCACCCCCACCCGGGCGTCCGGCCAGCTGAGGAACCGGGTCGGCCGGCCCAGGAACCAGGCCGGCAGGTCGGCCAACACCGCCCGCACCGGTGCCACGTCGGCGGGGTCGGCCACGAAGACCTGGGCCCGCGGCCCCCAGTCGTGGTCGGTGGAACGTTCGGTGTCCAGGCCCAGCAGCTCCGAACCGCCGTCGAGCAGGCCGGCGGAGTACCGCAGGCCGGGCAGGCGGTCCACCAGCAGCGGCGCGACGGCCTCGTCGTGGAAGCGGCGGCACAGGACCAGGCCGGGCACGAACTCCATGGCCGGCAGTCTCACCCACCGCCCGGCCGGCGTCACCCCGGTTTCCCGCCCACCGGGCGGCACCGCGGGCGGGCGGCCCGGCGACACCAGGACCAGCACGATCGAGAAGCCCGCCCGGCCGTCGTGCCGTAACCCCGTCGTCGGTGGGTTGTGTCAGGCTGTCGGGCGTGGCAGACCAACCCCCGATTTTGCTGATCGACGCCCCCAGCCTCTACTTCCGGGCCTACTTCGGCGTGCCCGAGTCGGCCGCACGGACCGAGGACGGCCAGCCGGTCAACGCCGTACGCGGCTTCCTCGACATGCTCGCCCAGCTCGTCCGCACCCGCCGGCCCGACCGGATGGTCTGCGCACTCGACCACGACTGGAGGCCCGCCTGGCGGGTGGAGCTGCTGCCGTCGTACAAGGCGCACCGGGTCGCCCCGGAGGGCGGCGAGGAAGTGCCGGACACCCTCTCCCCCCAGGTGCCGGTGATCCTCGACGTGTTGGCCGCGATCGGCATCACCGCGGTCGGGGCGACCGGCTACGAGGCCGACGACGTGCTGGGCACCCTGTCGGTCACCCAACCCGGCCCGGTGGAGGTGGTCTCCGGCGACCGGGACCTGTTCCAGCTCGTCGACGACGCCCGGAGGGTCCGGTTGCTCTACATCGGTCGCGGAGTGGCCAAGCTCGACGACTGCGACGACGCGGCGGTCCGGGCCCGCTACGGCGTCCCCGCCGACCGCTACGCCGACTTCGCCGCGCTGCGCGGCGACCCGAGCGACGGGCTGCCCGGTGTGCCCGGGGTCGGCGAGAAGACGGCCGCCCGGCTGATCGACCGCTACGGTGGCCTGCCCGGCATCCTCAGCGCGCTCGACGACCCCGGTTCCGGGTTCGCGCCGGGGCTGCGGGCCAAGCTCGACGGTGCCCGGGACTACCTGGCGGTGGCCCCGAAGGTGGTCCGGGTCGCCACCGACGTGCCGCTGCCGACGCTGTCCACCGCGATGCCGACCGCGCCCACCGACCCCGACCGGCTGCTGGAGCTGGCGCAACAGTGGAACCTGGCCGGCTCGTGCCGACGGCTGGTCGACGCCCTCGCCCACCACCCCTGACGGGTACGCCCCCACGCAGCCGGGTTCGGGCCCACCGTCCGCCACCGGGCCGTCCATCCTGGTCGGCTGCGATGTCGCGGGGTCGCTTCCTGCGCGCTGGTGGGCGTAGGCTCACCGCTGGTGAGCCGGGAAGCCTGGTCGGCGTGTCCACACACGCGCGTCCAGCAGGAGGCTCATCGTGCGGGTTCTCATTCTGACTCTCGGCACGCGTGGCGACGTGCAGCCGTTCCTGCCGCTGGCCCGGGAACTGCACGGTCGTGGTCACGAGGCGGTGGTCGCCGCGCCGCAGCGGTTCGCCGCGCTGGCCGCCGCGCACACGGTGCCGTTCGTCGCCCTCGACGATGGGCCGATGCGCGTGCTGGACGCCGGCTCCGCGGTCGGTGATGTGGCCGATGGCGGTCTCCGAGCGAAGGCGGCGTTGATGCGCCGCCTTCCGGAGATGTTCGGTCGGGTGCTCGACGACTGCTGGCAGGCCGCATCGGGCGGCGCGGACCTGATCGTGCACAACGGGCAGGTGATCGCCGGTCAACACGTGGCCGAGAAGCTCGGCGTACCGGCAGTTCTGGCGTTGCCGCTGCCGATGTACGTGCCGACCCGCGAGTTCCCGTGGCCGGGGCAGGAGTTTCCGGACCTGCTGCCGCAAGCACTGAACCGGGCCACGTACGCCGGGATGCGCGCGCCGGCACTGGTGTTCGGCCGCACCGTCGACCGGTGGCGCGACACGCTCGGATTACCCCGTCGGCGAGACCGGCACGATCCCACGCGCCGCCCGGACGGTAGTCCCGCGCCGGTGCTGCACGCGATCAGCCCAGCGGTCCTGCCCCGCCCAGCCGACTGGCCGGCCACCGCCCAGGTCACCGGCTACTGGTTCGCCGAGCCCACCGACCCGGCCACCGGAGGTCTCAGCGCGCACGCGCGGTCGCTGTTGGACGGGCCGGTACCGCCGGTCTTCGTCGGGTTCGGCAGCATGGCCGGCCGGTCCCCGGCCGCGACCACCCGCATCGTCCTGGATGCACTCGACATTGCCGGGCTGCCCGGCATCGTGGCCGGCGGCTGGGGCGGCCTGCAACCGTTCACCTCCGACCGACACGCCTTCGTGACAGGAGAGGTCAACCACGAAGCGGCGTTCGCACGCTGCGCGGTGATCGTGCACCACGGCGGCGCCGGGACCACCGCAGCCGTCGCCCGTGCCGGCCGCCCGCAGGTGATCTGCCCGTTCGTCGCCGACCAACCGTTCTGGGGCCGCCGGATGCAACGACTCGGCGTCGCATCCGCACCAATCAGCCAGAAACGCCTGGACGCGCGCTCTCTCGCCGTCGCGATCCGGCACGCAGCACAGGATGGGGGCCTGGCCGGGACAGCACGGCGGCTCGGCGAGCGGATCCGCGCGGAGGACGGCGTCACCGTCGCCGTTGATGCCCTGGAGCAGGTCGCTGCCGCAGGCCGGTGATGTCTGCCGCTGCACGGCCCTGTACGTGACGGGCTACGGACGGGTTCACCGGGCTGTCGCGCTGACCGACCGCCCGGGTGCGGGGTGCCCGGTCAGCGCGGCGGTGGGACGTCCCGGCGGGACGGGAACGGGGTGCCCGGCCGGCCCAGGGTGGTCGACCGGCTGCGCAGACCCACCGGGTCCGGGGCGGCCTCCGGCTCGGATGCCGGCGGGGCGACCTGCCGGGCGCGCAGGTACGCGGCGGCGGCCCGGTCGTCGTCGGTGGGGGCGGCGAGCAACGCGTAGACCAACCCGACCACCACGAAGATCACCGCGAGGACGATCGGCACCAGCAGGGTGCTCACCCCCGCCCCGGTCACCTCGCCACGCCGCTCGTGCAGGTGCACCGACAGGGCGCTCATCCCGGTGAAGTGCATGCCGTTGACGGCGACCCCCATGACCAGGGCGGAGCCGGCGATGGCCAGGCCCCGACGCACGGTCATCGCCAGCCAGAGCGCCACGGTGGCCGCCACCACGGCGATGACCACCGACAACGCCACCCGGGTGCCGTCGTAGTCCAGGTCACCGTTGAGCCGCATCGCGGCCATCCCGGTGTAGTGCATGGCAGCGACACCGACGCCGGTGAACAGGCCACCGCCGAGGACCTTGGCGGCACTGAGCCGGCCGGTGCCGACGATGGCCAGGCCGATCCCGACCGCGGTGACGGCGATCACCGTGCTGGCGGCGGTGAGCGGCACGTCGTAGCGGATCCGGGTGCCGGTGACCGCGAACCCGAGCATGGCCATGAAGTGCATGGCCCAGATCGCGGTGCCACCGATCGCCCAGGCGGCCAGCAGACCCCACCAGACGCGCTGACCGGAACTGGCGGCGGTGCGGATCCGCCCGGCGCAGACCAGACCGAGGAACGAACCGAGCACGGACAGCGCATAACTCAGCGCCGGTGTGATCCACCCGTACTCAAAGTGATTGATCTCCGCCACGGCGGTCTTCCCCCCACTCGCTACCGGCGCGTAGGAGACCGCGCCCGAGCAATGATCGGGGAGGCTTCTAGCAGGCGCAACAGCGCCCCCCGGGTTATCCGCGGGGTGCCGTCACGGTGACCGTCCGCTGCGTCGATTCACCCGACCAACGTGACCGAAAGTGATGATCAGGCCGAGGTGTAGTGCGCCAGCACGCCCCGGTTGACGGCGGCGATCGCCTGTCGGGCGGTGGCCCGCAGCTCGGCCGGCGCACCACCGGAGTCGGCGAGCTGACCGAGCAGGTCGGCCACCTGCCGGGCCCAGCGGACGAAGTCCCCGGCGGGCATCTCACCCTCGATCTGATGACCGCTGGCGAGCACCTTGCCCAGGGTCTCCCCCCGCGCCCAGCGGTAGATCGGCCAGGCGAAGCCGAAGTCCGGCTCCCGGGTGACGGTCAGGCCCCGCTGCGCCTCGTCGGCCTCGATCTCGCTCCACAACTTGAGCGTCTCGTCGACCGCGTCGGCGACCGGCCCGCGCGGCAGCGACGCCCGCTCGTCGGCGTCCCGCCGGGCCTCGAAGACCACCACCGAGACGGCGGCGGCCAGCTCCGACGGGGACAGCCCGTCCCAGACGCCCCGCCGCAGGCACTCCGCGACCAGCAGGTCGGCCTCGGTCCAGATCCGACCGAGCATCCGCCCGGCGTCGGTGACCCCGCCGTCGGCGGACAGGTAACCCCGGGCGGTCAGCAGCGCCACGATCCGATCGAAGGTACGGGCCAACGAGCCGGTACGCCCGGACACCCGCTGACGCAGCTCCTCGGTGTCGTTCTCCAACCGGCGTCGCCGCTCCGCCCAGCGGGCGTGCTCCTCCCGCTCCGGGCAGGCGTGGCAGGGGTGCCGACGCAG
Source organism: Micromonospora sp. DSM 43699 (assembly GCF_055517075.1). Classification (NCBI taxonomy): domain Bacteria; kingdom Bacillati; phylum Actinomycetota; class Actinomycetes; order Micromonosporales; family Micromonosporaceae; genus Micromonospora; species Micromonospora sp. DSM 43699. The sequence goes on along the minus strand of NZ_JBTMMT010000010.1, from coordinate 109,752 downwards.
CTCGGTACGGAGCTGGCTGAGCCGGTGGTCCTCACCGGCGGCCTGCCGGGACCGCCCGCCCCGACGACCGCCGTGCCGGTCCAGCCCGATGCCGCTGACCTCGGCGGCGAGATCCCGTCGGGCACCCGGCGAGCGGTGGTTGAAGTGCTTGGGCACCCGGATCCGGGCGAGCACCTCGGCCGGGGTGGTGAAGTCGCCGGGGCTGACCCGGCCCGCCCAGCGGTCCTGGGTGAGCACCAACGGCCGGGGCTCACCGAACCCCCCGGTGGCCGGGTCGAGCACCACCGCGAGCCCGGCCCGCCGCCCGGACGGCACCCGGATCACGTCACCGACCCGCAGCCGCTCCAGCGCCGCCACCGCGGCGGCCTTGCGTTGGGTCTGCCCCTGCCGGGCGATGGCCCGCTCCCGGTCGGCGATGGCCACCCGCAGCGCGAAGTACTCGTCGAAGTCACCCTGGTGACAGGCCGCCTCGGCGCCGTACGCGTCGATGGTCTCGGTGTTGCGCTGCACCTGTCGGGCCAGCCCGACCACCGACCGGTCCGCCTGGAACTGGGCGAACGACGACTCCAGCAGCGCGCGGGCCGGTTCCGCGCCGACGCTGCCGACCAGGTTTACCGCCATGTTGTACGACGGCCGGAAGCTGGACCGCAGCGGGTAGGTGCGGGTGGAGGCCAGGCCGGCCACGTGCCGGGGATCGGTCTCCGGCGACCAGACCACCACGGCGTGCCCCTCGACGTCGATGCCCCGCCGACCGGCCCGCCCGGTGAGCTGGGTGTACTCCCCCGGGGTGAGGTCGACGTGGGCCTCGCCGTTGAACTTGACCAGCCGTTCCAGCACCACGCAGCGGGCCGGCATGTTGATGCCCAGTGCCAGGGTCTCGGTGGCGAAGACCGCCTTGACCAGGCCCCTGACGAACAGCTCCTCGACGACCTCCTTGAACACCGGCAGCATCCCGGCGTGGTGGGCGGCCAGACCGCGTTCCAACCCGTCGAGCCACTCCCAGTAGCCCAGCACGCTCAGGTCCTCGCCGGGGATCGCGGTGACCCGCGACTCCACCACCCGGCGGATCTCGGTCCGTTCCTCCGCCGAGGTCAGCCGCAGGCCGGCGGCGAGGCACTGCTGCACGGCGGCGGCGCAACCGGCCCGGCTGAAGATGAACAGGATCGCCGGGAGCAGCCCCTCCCGGTCGAGCCGGTCGACGATGTCGGGGCGCATCGGCCCGCGCCAGCGCGGGCCGCGCCGGCCGCCGCCGGGGCCGGCGCTGCGCCCCTCCCCCAGCTCCAGCCGGCGGGTCTGGTCCCGGGTGTAGCGCAGCAGCTCCGGGTGCACGTCGTGCTTGCGGGCCGCGTCGGCGTCGTGGAACAGGTCGAACATCCGCTTGCCGACCAGCATGTGCTGCCACAGCGGCACCGGCCGGTGCTCGCTGACCACCACCGCCGTCTCACCACGCACGGTGACCAGCCAGTCGGCGAACTCCTCGGCGTTGGAGACGGTCGCGGACAGCGAGACCAGGGTGACCGAGGAGGGCAGGTGGATGATCACCTCTTCCCACACCCCGCCCCGGAACCGGTCGGCGAGGTAGTGCACCTCGTCCATCACCACGTAGGCCAGGCCGGCCAGGGTGGACGAGCCGGCGTAGAGCATGTTGCGCAGCACCTCGGTGGTCATCACCACCACCGGGGCGTCCCCGTTGATCGCGTTGTCACCGGTGAGCAGGCCGACCTGCGCGGCACCGTAGCGCTGCACCAGGTCGTGGTATTTCTGGTTGGACAGCGCCTTGATCGGCGTGGTGTAGAAGCACTTCCGCCGGGCCCCGGGCGCCACCGCCCCGTCGGCCGCCGCCGACGCGGGTGTGCCCCGCAACGCCAGGTGTACGGCGAACTCGCCGACCACCGTCTTGCCCGCCCCGGTCGGGGCGCAGACCAGCACCCCGCTGCCCCGTTCCAGGGACTCGCACGCCTCGCGCTGGAAGTCGTCGAGATCGAACCCCAGGTCGAGGGCGAACTCTTCCAGGGCCGGGAACTGGGTGGCCTGGGCGGCCCGACGGCGTGCCTCGGCGTACCGCTCGGCTGGGCTCGACATGTCAGCAAGGTTAATCGGTACCACCGACGACCACCCGCCAAGGCCGTCCGGCAGGGTGGTCGGGGCGGGTCGGTAGGGTGCACGGCGTGCCGGATCATGCCGAACCGCCCCAAGCCTCGAACGGCGTCGAGGACGCCACCCGAGCGGGTGCGTCCCGCCGCCCCGTGGAGGCGGTGCTCTTCGACTTCCACGGCACCCTCGCCCAGGTCGAGCCGGCCCACGACTGGGTGGTCGCCGCAGCCGCCACCTGCGGGGTGGACCTGGAGCGGATGCGGGCCACCGCACTGGCCGACCGGCTGCTCACCGCAGGCCGGGCCGGTGGTCCACTGCCGGCCCGGGTGCCGCCCCGGCTGGCCGAGCTCTGGGCCGACCGGGATCTCTACGAGCACGCCCACCGGGCCGCCTACACCGGGCTGGCCGAGACGGTGGACGCCGGGATCGAGGGCTTCGCCGAGGCGCTCTACGAACGGGTGCTGGTGCCCGACGGCTGGGTCCCCTACCCGGACACCGCGCCGGTGCTGACCGCGCTGCGGGCCGCCGGGATTCCGGTGGCGGTGGTGAGCAACATCGGCTTCGACCTCCGGCCACACTTCGCGGCCTGGGGACTGGACGGCCTGGTCGACGCGTACGCGCTGTCGTACGAGGTGGGGCGGTGCAAGCCGGACCCGGGCATCTTCCTGCGGGCCTGCGGGATGCTCGGGGTGGACCCGGAGCGGACGCTGATGGTCGGCGACACCCCCGCCGACGCCGGGGCGGTCGCCGCCGGCTGCGGGGTGCTGGTGCTGCCGGCCGCCGGTCCGGGACGCCCCAGTGGCCTCGGCGCCGTGCTCGACCTGGCCCTGCCCTCCCCGTGATCAACCCGTCCGGCCGGGCGGCGGCGGTCGGGCTGGTGCTCGGCGGGGCGCTGTCGGTGCACTTCGGCTCCGCCGTGGCCGCGCTGCTGTTCCCCCGGGTCGGGGTGCCCGGCACGGTGACGCTGCGGTTGGCCATCGGGGCGGTGTTGATGCTGCTGGTGTGCCGCCCCCGGCTGCGCGGGCACGACCGGGCCGACTGGCTGGCCGTCGGTGCGTTCGGGCTGGCGCTGGCCGGCATGAACTCGGTCTTCTACCAGGCCATCGAACGGATCCCGCTCGGCCCCGCGGTGACCCTGGAGGTGCTCGGGCCGCTCACCCTGTCGGTGTTGACCGCCCGTCGGTGGACCGCCTGGTGCTGGGCCGGGCTCGCGCTGGCCGGGGTGGCCCTGCTGGGCCAGGGCGGATTCGACCGGCTGCATCCGGTGGGCGCGGGCCTCGCACTCGGGGCGGGCGCGTTGTGGGCCGCGTACATCGTCTGCTCCGCGCGGGTCGGCGGCCGGTTCCCCCGCGCGGACGGGTTGGCCCTGGCCCTCGCCCTGGCCGCCGCGCTCACCCTGCCGTTCGGGCTGGCCGACGCCGGGGCCCGGCTGTGGCATCCGGGGGTGCTGGCGCTCGGTGCCGGGTTGGCGCTGCTCGCCTCGGTGCTGCCGTACACCCTGGAGCTGCTGGCCCTGCGCCGGCTGGCCACCTCGACCTTCGCGGTGCTGATGAGCCTCGGACCGGCGCTCGCCGCGCTCGCCGGCTGGCTGATCCTCGGTCAGGACCTGCGCCCGGTCGAGGTGCTGGCGATCGGCCTGGTGGTCGTCGCCAGCATCGGCGCGGTCCGGGCCGCCGCCCCGCGCATCGCCCCCGCCCCGCCAGGGCCACCGGCCGGCGGCCAGACGGCCACCTCAGGGCCCCAGCCGGGTGGGCCGCTCAGCGCAGCAGACGCACCGCCCGAGGCACCGCGGTGATCCGTACCGGCAGGGGCAGCGACCGCTCGCCGTCGGCGTACGTGGTGATGCCTTCGGCGGCCAACTCGACGGTGCGGGCCCGGTAGCTGCGCACCAGCGGGTGCGCCACGTGGGTGCCGGAGTAGATGCGCGGTTTGACCCGGATCAGGGTGCGCCTGTCGAACCGGCCGCCGACCACCACGTCCAGCAGCCCGTCGGTGGGGTCGGCGGTGGGGCAGATCCGCATCCCGCCGCCGTAGCGGGCGCAGTTGCCCACCGCCACCAGCACGGCGTCGACCCGGTGCTCGACGCCGTCGAGGCGCAGCGTGTAACGGCGCGGGCGCAACCGGGCCAGCTCGACGAGGATCGCCAGGTCGTACCGGCGGGGGCCGGACGGCCAGCGCATCCGGTTGGCCCGCTCGTTGACGACCGCGTCGAAGCCCGCGGCGAGAACCGCCCCGTACCAGCGGGCGGTGCCGTCGCCTCCGGTCGTCCGGGCCAGGTCGACCGGTTGGGTCCGATCGGCGCGTAGCGCGGCGGCGATCACCTCGACGGCGGCGAGCGGATCGGCCGGGAAACCGGTGTCGGCGGCGAAGTCGTTACCGGTGCCCGCCGGCACCGGGCCGAACGGCACCGCCGTACCGGCGATCGCCTGGAGGGCGCGGTGGACCGTGCCGTCGCCGCCGACCGCGACCAGCGCGGACGCCCCGGCGGCAACGGCCGCACCGCAGGCCGCCTCCGCCTCGGCCGGGGTGTCCGCGGTGAGCAGCTCCACCGGGCGACCGGCGGCGGCGAGACCGTCGAGGACCCGGGGCAGCAGACCCCGGTGGCGGCCCCGGCCGGCGGTGGGGTTGGCGAGCACGGCGACCGGGCCTGCCGCCCGGCGATCGTCTGCGGTCACGGCGAGCACCGTACCGGTCCGGAACCACGGACCTGGCTCTCCACGGTTGCTGGTATCGGCGTGACGTTTCGGGGTGCTGATCGCCGCTCCCCCTAGAGCATCCTAGGCTGCTAGGTGGGAGGGTGCGGCGGGCGGCCAGTCGAACGACGGTGTCAGCCCGCCGGCTCGGCCACCGACTGCACGCGACCCGTCGGGGCATGGAGTGTGCTGTCCGCGTCCTTTGGAGCTGATGACGTAAACGACTCGCCCCCGGGGTTCACCCGACGATCGCAGTGGCCGAGTCCTTGCGTCCGGTCAGCGCGGCGAGGCCCGTCCCGATGCCGGCAGGCGGGTCGAGGAAGTGCGGCCGAAGGCCGAGCCGGCCGGACGGTGTCGTCGCAGGTCGAGCCGGTGCGTGCCGATGTCGTGGCGGGTGCGGCCCGGCCCCGGCGGAGGTCTGCGCCCGCGGCGGCGGGGTCGGGCCGGGGGATGGTCGACGGGGGGCCTGTGGTGTTGTCCCAGCTGGGTGATGCGTTGACGTCATCAGCTCGAAAGGACGCGGACCTCACCACTGCTCCCGCCGGCACGACCGGGCGGCAGTAGGCGGACCTCCGGTCCGAACTGGCCACGAAGGCGACCCGGTGGTGATCGGACCGGTCCGATCACCACCGGTTCATCGGGGACCGCAGGGGTGGGCGGACGGTCAGCCGTGCGCCCGCTGCTGGCAGGGGACGCAGAAGCGGGCCTGCGGCAACGCCTCCAGCCGTTCCGCCGGAATCGCCACCTGGCAGCGTTCGCAGCGGCCGTAGCTGCCCTCGGCGAGCCGCCGCAACGCCCCGGCCAGGTGGTCGAGGCTCTGCCGGGTGGCCACGAGCAGCGCGGCCCGGGTGTGCGCCTCGGCCGGGTCACCGGTGTCGGCGGTCAGCTCGGTCAGCCGGGCGGTCTGCGCCGCGAACTGATCGGTGAGGGTCTGGCGGAGTCTGGTCAGCCGGTGCTGTCCGGCCTGGTCGTGCAGATCGGTGCTCATGGCAGGTCCTTTCGGGCAGAGCGCCTTCGGGCGCTTCGGGCGACGACGACGTCGGGAGGGGAACGGAAACCCCGGGAAACAGAAAAAGGGCCGAAGCCGAATGGCTTCGCCCTGGTGGCCGTTCCGGAGTAACAGCATTTCTCCGGTGGGCCACGCCCGGCGGGGATCGGGCTCGGCCGCCCCTGGGTGGGCACGACGGCGGGTCGCGCGGCAGCGGTCACCCGAGCCACAGCCGCCGCACCTGCCGCAAGCGCCACCTTTGCCACAACAGCGACGGAAGCCGCGTCGACCGCCCGCGCGGAACCAGCCGCCGACGCCGGACCGGGCACCGACGCCAGGCTCCGGCCGACCACGACCGCCGTCACCGGAGAACCGGTGGCGGTGGGACCGAGCAGTCGGACGGCCGGGGACATGCGGCCCACCATAGGCCGTACCCCGGAGAAAACCAACGGATAACGCACCGAGCCGACCGGCCACCGGCGGCACGGACGCCCGGACGGACCGCTGTGCTTACATGGGCACCATGGCACAGCCGGTGATCCTCACCATCGACGACGACCCCGCCGTCTCCCGGGCGGTGGCCCGGGACATCCGCCGCCGGTACGGCGACCGCTACCGGGTGGTCCGGGCCGACTCCGGCCCCGGCGGACTTACGGCGCTGCGGGAGATCAAGCTGCGCGGTGAACGGGTGGCGGTGCTGCTGGCCGACTACCGGATGCCCGAGATGAACGGCATCCAGTTCCTGGAGGCCGCGATGGACCTCTTCCCGGCCGCCCGCCGGGTGCTGCTGACCGCCTACGCCGACACCGAGGCGGCGATCGACGCGATCAACGTGGTCGACCTGGACCACTACCTGCTCAAGCCGTGGCATCCGCCGGAGGAGAAGCTCTACCCGGTGGTGGACACCCTGTTGGAGTCCTGGGCGGCCAGCCCTGACCAGGCCAGCGACGAGATCCGGGTGGTCGGGCACCGCTGGTCGGCGCCGTCGTTCGCGGTCCGGGACTTCCTCGCCCGCAACCTGGTGCCGTACCGCTGGCTGCTCACCGACGACCCGGAGGGCGGCCGGCTGCTCGCCGCCGCCGGGGCCGACGCGACCGACATACCGCTTGTGGTGACCCCGGACGGCAAGGCGCTGGTCGCCCCGACGGAGGCGGAACTGGCCGCGGTGGCCGGGCTCACCGTCGCCCCGGCCGCCGACTTCTACGACCTGGTGGTGGTCGGCGGCGGGCCGGCCGGGCTCGGCGCGGCCGTGTACGGGGCCTCGGAGGGACTACGCACCGTGCTGGTGGAACGGCGGGCCACCGGCGGCCAGGCCGGGCAGAGCAGCCGGATCGAGAACTATCTCGGCTTCCCCGACGGGGTCTCCGGCGCGCAGCTCACCGACCGGGCCCGCCGACAGGCGCTGAAGTTCGGCGCGGAACTGCTCAGCACCCGCGAGGTGGTGGGGCTGGAGAGCGCCGGGGCGGCCCGGCTGCTGCGTTTCGGCGACGGCAGCACCATCGCCGCGCACACGGTGGTGCTGGCCACCGGGGTGTCCTACCGGGTGCTCGACGCCCCCGGCCTGGCCGACCTGACCGGCCGCGGGGTGTTCTACGGCGCGACGTCGACCGAGGCGCCGAGCTGCGTCGACCAGGACGTCTGGATCGTCGGCGGGGCCAACTCGGCCGGCCAGGCGGCGGTGCACTTCTCCCGGTACGCCAGCCGGGTGCACGTGCTGATCCGGGGCGCCGACCTGACCTCGTCGATGTCGTCGTACCTGATCCAGCAGCTGGAGCGGAACGACCGGATCGTGGTGCACCCGCACACCGAGGTGGTCGGTGGTGAGGGCGACGAGCACCTGGAGCGGCTGCGGCTGCGCGACGCCCGCACCGGCGAGGTACGCGAGGTGGACGCCTCCTGGCTGTTCATCTTCATCGGCGCGGAACCGCGCACCGAGTGGCTGGACGGGGTGCTGGTCCGCGACGAACGGGGCTTCATCGTCGCCGGCCCCGACCTGACGGCGGACGGCCGGCGACCACCCGGTTGGACCCTGGCCCGCGACCCGTACCACCTGGAGTCGAGCCTGCCGGGGGTGTTCGCTGCCGGTGACGTGCGGGCCTCGTCGGTCAAGCGGGTCGCCTCGGCGGTCGGTGAGGGCGCGATGGCCGTCTCGCTGGTACACCGCTACCTGGAGGCACAGTGAGCGACACCGACGAACGACTCACCCCGGACCAGCTGCGGGAGCTTTTCCTCTTCGCCGCCCTCGACCCCGCCCAGCTCGACTGGCTGGCCGCGCACGGCCGGGTCGAGCAGCGGGCCGCCGGCACCGTCGTCTACCCGGAGGGCGAGCCGGCGAGCTGCTTCTTCGTCCTGCTGTCCGGGACGGTGGCGATGAGCCGGCGGGTGCACGGCGACGACATGGAGGTCAACCGCACCGACCAGCGCGGCGTGTACGGCGGGGCCACCCAGGCGTACCTGGGCGGACAGGTCGCCCAGACGTACCTCAACAGCCTGCGGGCGGTCACCGACGCCGAGTTCCTGGTGCTGCCCGCCGAGACGTTCGCCCACGCGGTGCGTACCTGGTTCCCGATGGCGATGCACCTGCTGGAGGGCCTGTTCGTCGGGATGCGCGACACCCAGACCATCGTCGGCGAGCGGGAACGGCTACTCGCCCTGGGCTCGCTCTCCGCCGGGCTCACCCACGAGCTGAACAACCCGGCCGGCGCGGCCGTCCGGGCCACCTCCGCACTGCGCGACCGGGTGGCCGGGATGCGGCACAAGCTGGCGATGATCGCCGACGGTCGGCTCGACGGCCACCGGCTGCACACCCTGGTGGAGTTGCAGGAGGAGGCGGTGAAGCGGGCCGCCCGCGCGCCGCAGCTCTCCCCGATGGCCGCCAGCGACGCCGAGGACGAACTGGCCGACTGGCTGGACGGGCACCGGGTCACCGCCGGCTGGGACCTGGCGCCCACCCTGGTCGCCGCCGGCCTGGACACCGGATGGCTGGACCGGGTGCGGGAGGCGGTCGGCCCGCAGGACCTGGAGTCGGCGGTGCGGTGGCTGTCGTACACGCTGGACACCGAGCAGCTGATGGCCGAGATCGACGACGCGGTCACCCGGATCTCCACCCTGGTCGGGGCGGCCAAGCAGTATTCGCAGCTGGACCGGGCCCCGCACCAGGTGGTCGACGTGCACGACCTGCTCGACGCCACCCTGGTGATGTTCAAGGCGAAGATCCCGCCGGGGGTGCGGGTGGTCCGGGAGTACGACCGTGGCCTGCCGCCCATCCCGGCGTACGCGGCCGAGCTGAACCAGGTGTGGACGAACCTGATCGACAACGCGCTGTCGGCGATGGGCGCGGACGGCACCGTGACGCTGCGCACCTCGCGGGCCGGCGACCTGTTGGCGGTCGAGGTCGCCGACACCGGGCCGGGCATCCCCGAGGTGGTCCGGCCGCGCATCTTCGAACCGTTCTTCACCACCAAGGCGGTCGGCGAGGGCACCGGGCTGGGGTTGGACATCTCGTACCGGATCGTGGTCAACAAGCACCACGGCGACATCCGGGTGGACAGCGTCCCGGGGGCGACCGTGTTCCGGGTGCTGCTGCCGTTCACCGCCCCGGCCCGTACCGCCTGACCGGCCGCCCGAAGCAGCGCGGCCGGCGGCACGGGCCGGAGAGTCAGTCGGTGGCCGCGACGGGTTCGGGCAGGGCGTGCCGGCGCAGCAGCCGCTGGCCGATGAAGGTGCGCCACACCCGGTCGGCGACGGTCGGCTCGACCACCCAGAGCCGGTGCTGTGCCTCGGCCAGGGTGAGCGGGGCGGCGAACAGGTCCAGGAAGACCCGGCTGCTGCGGTTGAGCGCGAAGACCTGCCCGTCGGCCCGGCGGAACAGGTGCCGGTCCATCGGCAGCTGCGCGCCCGGGGTGCCCTCCTGCTCGTCGGCCCGCATCCGCCGGTACGCCTCCCACGCCTGCTCGTCGGCCCGGTCGACGAAGACGCCGTTGGCGACGAACTCGGTGCGGTCGTCGTCGTGCTGGCGGACCCGGTCGTGGGCGAGCACGCCGCGCACGTCGGTGCCGTAGCGGTCGTGGTAGAAGAACGAGTGCGGGGTGTCGGTGCTACCCAGCCAGGGCCGGTGGTAATGGCCGGGGTTCAAGGTGGACTTCGCCCGCATCACCTCGTCGTGTGCGGCCTCGGTGACCGGCTCGTCGTAACGCAGCACCCGGACGATGTCGGAGCCCTCCACCGGACGGACGTTGCTGATGCCGAAGCGCTCCGGCTCCTTGGCCACGATCGCGCCCGGGGTGAGCATGAAGTCGCCGAGGCCGCCGAGGGTCCACAGGTCGGGGTTGTCGCGCAGGAAGCCGATGCTGTCCAGGGCCTCCTCCCGGGTCTCGGTGGGGAACCCGGTGAAGCCCATCATCTGCACCCCGATGTTGGCCTTGGTCATCGCGGTCATCGTCCGGCGGACCTGCTCCGGTCGGGTGCCCTTGTCGATCAGGTCCAGGATGCGCTGGTTGCCGGACTCGAAGCCGACCGAGACGGCCACGCAGCCGCTGCGGCGCAACAGCTCGCAGCGCTCCTCCGACCAGTACTTCTCCAGCCGGATCTCGGCCCCCCAACGGAAGTCCAGGCCCCGTTCGACGACCTTCTCGGCGAACCGCAGGATCGTCGCGGGGGCCAGCACGTCCACCGAGAAGTAGATGAACTTGGCGAACTTCGCCAGCTCCGTCACGTCGGCGATCATCGTGTCGGCGGTGTCCTGCCGCCACGGGCTGGTCGGGCCGTCGGTGTTCAGGCCGTAGTCGCAGAAGGTGCACTTGTTCCAGTAGCAGCCCCGGGTGGGCGAGTAGTAGACGAACTTCTCCGGGCTCAGGTAGAGGTCCCAGGGCAGGCCTGAGAAGTCCGGCACCGGGATGTTGCCGAGCCGCTCGTAGCGCAGCGGGAGCTGCCGCTGCCGGCCGTACTTCGGGTGCAGCCGCACGTTGGGGTGCCCGGCCGGCAGGGTGCCCGCCGCCACCGCGTCGAGGATCTCGGTGTACGCGCTCTCCCCCTCGCCGACGACTATCGCGTCGAAGTCGGCGAGCACCTGGAACACCTGCTCGGGGCGGCTGGCGCACTTCCACACGTCGGAGATCTCGGTGCCCCCGGTGATCACGAACGCGTCCGGGCAGGCCTGCCGGATCAGCCGGGCCAGCCAGAGGGTGAACGGGAGCTGCCACTGGTAGGTGGCGCTGATACCGATCACGTCGTACCCGCCCGCGGCCAGCCGGGGGATCAGCACGTCCTCGTAGTACGGCTGGAAGGGCCGGTTGAGCCGGGCCAGCGTCGCCTCGTCGGTGAGCGCGGCGACCGAGCCGATGGAGACCGCCGGCGGTGCCTGCAACCGGAAGCCGGCCCGGAACTGCCCGGGGAAACCGACCGCGCCGAGCGCGTCCATCCAGGAGATGACGCCCTCGACCGCCTCCTGGTAGTGCCGGTAGTCGTAGAACAGCACCGGGTCCTGGAGCACTCCGATCGACCGGCGCAGCCGCTGCGGGTCCGGCTCGGGCAGGCCCAATCGGTTCGCCCGGGCCATCAGCGCGTCCGGGCCGGTCAGGTCGGTCACCGGCGGCCGGGCCAGCTCCCGGCGCAGCCACTCGTACGCCGAGGGGGTGTAGGAGTGGTGGAACGCCTCGATGTTGGCGTCGATGATGTCCGCCGCCCGGTGCCCCTGGGCGCGGGCGTAGGAGTCGAGGTAGTTCAGCGAGTGGTACCCCGAGGTGGGGTCCGTCAGCGGCGGATAGATCAGCGCCGTCTTCACCGTGCCGGTCATCGACTCCTCCTCAGCCCACCCGGACCGGCGTACCGGCCCGGGACTCGTCGTTGACCGGTCCGCCGGGCGCTGCCGGCAGTCGGGGTGGGCCGAAGGCCCTGAGGTACGCGACGAGTGGTTCGGCGGCGTACCGGAACGATTCCAGGTCGACGAAGCCCCGGTCCCAGGCCGCCGCGGCCAGCCCGTCGGGCGGGCAGCCCCACAGCGCGGCGAAGCAGCCGTCGACGACCTCGGTGCGGAAGTGCAGCCGGCCGCCGGGCCGCCGCCCGCCGGTCGTCCGCGGCAGCATCGTCTCGTTGAGCGACATCGCGGTCGCGGCGACCTGCCGGGCGGCGGCCCGCAGCGCGGGCCGGCGCAGCGGCTCGGCCACCATCCACCACGCCAGGCTGCGGTACGGGGTGGTGCCGAAGGCCCGCACCAGCAGCCGCAACGCCGCCTCCCGGGGGTCGAGGTCCCGTTCGGCGTCGGTCAGCCAGTCCTGGCCGGTGGGGCCGCCGGCGAGCAGACCCTGTTCCCGGGCCACCTCGACGGCGCGGTCCTCGACGTCCGGGTCGGCGGGGTCGACCCGTGCCACCCCGGCGAGGACGGCCCGCCGGTGCCGGGCCGGCGACTCGGGGTGCAGCAGCATCAGCACCGCCGCGACGTCGCGGTCGTTGACCCAGTGCCCGCCGACGGTCGCCCCGGCGTGCCGGGAACGCCAACTGTCCAGGAACCGGGTGTGCAGGTTGTCGATCGGTTGGTCGGCCGGGCCGGCCGGGTGCAACTCGGCGGCGTCGGCGGCGGCCAGCGACAGCAGCAGCCGCGCGTCGGCGCCCTTGGCGTCCCAGGGGTCACTCCGGTGCCAGGTCAGGAAACGGTCCACCACCTCGGCGGCCTCCGGTGGCGCGGTGCGTTCCAGGGCCCGGTAGGACCGGCGGCGGAACGGCAGGTCCCGGCAGAGCTGGAGCAGCCGGGCCGCCTCGACGTCGTCGAGCACCCCGGCGGTGACCGCCCGACGCAGCGCGATCCGGACGTTGACCAGGGGTTCGCTCAGGATGCGGTGGCCGTCCTCGGCGGGGCCGTGCACCACTGCCACCTCGTCGTCGCCGGTGACCACCCCGTCGCGGTAGAGCTGGTAGACGTCGCCGACCCCGCGCATCCCGAACGGCCACAGCTCGGCGGCCCGCAACGCGCCCATGCTGGCCGCCCCGGCGACGGTGACGCCCCGGGCGAGCAGGTCGAGGATCTCCCGGTGCCGCACGGGCGGGTGCTGGAGGAAGAACCCGTCGATGATCAGCACTCGGTCGCCGGGTCCGACGTCGAGCCGGAGCAGATCGCCGTGGGCCACCGGCGGGTGGATCCGGGCGTCGGGCAGCAGCCGTTCGACCTGTCCGGCCGGGAGGCTGGGGCCGACGAAGACGATGTCGGTCATGCCGGCACCCCCGGTCGGGTGCTCAGCGCCCGCTCGTCGAACATCCGCAGGCCGGGGGCGAAGACCTTGCTCACCGCGATGCCGATGTCGTCGTGGGTCAGGTCGACGGCGAACGGTTCGACGCCGGTGCTGCGCTGCACCCGAAGGGCCAGTTCGCGCAGCACGTCGGTGACGGTGCCGGTCGGTGGCCGGTCGGCGCGTACCGGACCGGCGGGGCGGTCGACGGTGGGCGGTCGTACCGGCGGCCCGGCGACGTCGTGGTAGGCGGTGGCGTCGATGTCGTCGCGGGCGCCGGAGACCATCACCAGCCGGGACTGGGCGGCCTCGGACATGGCCCGGCCGACCGCGATCTCCGGGTCGACGTGGCAGCCGAAACCGCCGAAGGTGACAGGCAGGTCCGGCGACCAGACCGAGGCGGCGTAGCAGGGCACCCCGATGCTGTTGGTGATGTCGCAGACCTCCACCCAGCAGCCGGCCCGCAGCAGCGCCTCGTGCACGCCCCGGGTCATCGGGTTGGTGGCGGTGCCCGGGTCGGTGTACGTCCGGTCGGCCAGCGCCGAGGTGCAGTACGGGGCGATGCAGTCCCGTTCGATCACCTCCAGCAGGGCGTGCAGGCTGGCCTCGGCGAAGGTGTTGCCGGTGGCCAGGCCGTTGCTGCTGGGGTTGAACAGTGCGCGGGCCCAGCCCCGGCGGACGGTGAAGTCCAGCTCGATGGTGGCCCGGGGCACCAGGCAGGGCGTGCCGGTGACCAGCCCCCGGCCGGCCACCCAGTCGAGCACCACTGCCGAGGTGAGCGGCGAGCGTTCGGCCAGGTGCAGCCAGCGCACGTCGTACGGCAGGTCGAGCCTCTCGGCCGGGGACCGGGTGACGGTCCCCAACCGGAGGTTCTCGGCGTGCCAGGACTCGATGCTCTCCATGACCGCGCTGACCCGCGACTGCGTAGGCGTGGCGCCGGTGCCGACGCTGACCGCCATGGTCGCCCCGACCGGCCGGTAGGCGACGTGCACCGGTAGGCCGATCTCGTCGAGGCGGGTGATGTCGGCGACCCGGGTGATCCGGAACCGGTCGAGCGTGGCGGCGACCCGTTCCCAGGTCTGCTCGACGGTGGCCGTCCGGTAGGTGCCGGCGCGGAACGCGATGGTCTCGGTGGTGGGCATCGTGGCTCCCGGCGGGGTGGGGTGGGAACTCAGAGGATGAGGACCGCGACGATGTTGACGTTGTTGTCGGCCGGGGCCTGGACGCCACCGGCCACCGTCTCCAGCTCGGCCTCGGTCAGCTCGTTGAGGTCGACCAGCGGCACCTCGGGCACGTGCAGGACGTGCCGCCCGGGGGTGCCCGACCAGTCGGCGACGATCTCGTCCTTGGTGTAGAGCGTGGTCGGCTGGGCCCGGTCCACCTCGACGGTAGCGCCGGGGCTGACCGGCAGGCCGGCGGCGGTGGCGTAGCCGGTCGGGTCGGCGAGCAGCCGCTGGAGTTCCTCGTCGCTGCGCCACACCGCGGTGACCAGCTCGGAGTATTTGGTGACGAATCTGGCGCCGAACTCCTGCTCTTCGTTGCTCATCGATCGCACCTTTCTTCGGGGTTCGCCGCGTGAAATGGCGTTTAATTGGTGTGACGAGAACGTTAAGAACATCGGTGCCCGACTATCAAGGATTCCGGTCGGCTGCCACCAGAAGCAGCCACGGCACCCCTCGGGCGGCAGACATCGGTGGCAGGCCCGCCGGTCAGGTGCAGCAGCACGGGCAGCAGCAGGCGCAGCTGGAGTCCAACCCGGCCACCACGCTGTCCAGTTCGTCCTCGGCCAACTCCACCTCGGTCACCGGCAGCAACGCCGGCACGAAGAGCACGAAGGTGCCGGTGGACGACGCCTGTTGCCACGAGCTGACCTGCGCCTCCAGGTCGGGGTCGGCGTCGGCGACGTCCCGGACCACGCGGACCTGCACGTCCTCGGGCAGGCCGAGGCCGTACTCGGCGAGCAACGTCCGGGGGGCACGGTCCAGCGCCCGCTCCCGGGCCGGGTCGGCCCACACATCGGCGACCAACCGGCTGTAGGCGGCAACGAAGACCGCCCGATCGACAGGTGTCACGGTTCCTGCTCCCTTCGACGGCCGGGTCGCGCCTGCGGCGCGGCGACGGCGGGGGCGGCCCGGCCAATCCCGGGCCACCCGATTTCGCTTCATCCTGGGTCAGCCGGAGCGGGCCGGGATCACCCCGGGGGGAATTTCATCGAATGTGGCCGCGAATGGGGCGGGAAACGGCGGAACTCGGGTAATGCGGAATAGCTGTGATCGTGCGGTCACGGAGGATAATGGTTCACCACCGTCGGGGGCAAGTAGTGGTTCCCCTTCTGTCCCCCGCGGGTCGCCCCGCCATACTCTCGGCCCCGGGGAGCCCGCCGTCCGCCGCAACCGGCCGGCAGGTCGCCGTACCCCGTCCCCGACGCCTGCGGAGGCCACCGTGACCATCGACCGGGTGACGACCGGACCGGCGACCGCCGGCACCGCGGTCGGCTACACCGTGGAGGAACTCGCCCGCAAGGTGGGGATGTCGGCGCGCAACATCCGCGCCCACCAGGCTCGCCGCCTGTTGGCCCCACCGGTACGCCGGGGGCGGGTCGCGCTCTACGACGACTCCCACGTCCGCCGGCTGGACGCCATCCTGACCCTGCAACGGCAGGGCTTCAACCTGGTGTCCATCGAGGCGATGCTCGGCGTGCGGGCCAGCGACGAGGCACCCGACGGGCTGACCGCGATGCTGCAACGGTTGGCCACCGAGCGGCCCGCGCTGACCCACGCGCTGACCCGACACGGGGTGATCGGACGGGCCCCGGACGGGACGGTACGCACGGTGCGGCCCCGGCCGCTACGCGCCGCCCTGGACCTGCACCGGGTACGGATGGGCACGGTGCCGGCGTTGCAGGCCCTCAGCGAGGTGCTCGACAGCGTCCGACCGCTCGCCGACGAACTGGTCGCGGCCGTCACCGCCCGGATGCTGGCCCTCGCCCCCGAACTCGGCGGCACCGCGTCCCGGTCGTCCTGGGCCGACGTCGACCGGGAGACGATCCTGCTGACCCAGGGCGTGGTCAACGTGCTCACCGAGGCGTTCCGGTTGGCGGTGGAGAACCAGGCCGAGGCGCACGTCGCCGACCTGCTGGAGAATCACCTCGGCGCGGAGTTGTCCGTCGAGGACGGCAGCCCCGTCGACAACGGCTGACCGTCGCGCGGCGGCTGCTCCCCGGGCGGCGGGGGGCTGTCGGGCTCGGTGAGCAACTGCCGCCGGGCCAGCCGGTGGAACAACCCGTCGGGCTGCTCCATCAGCTCGGCGTAGCTGCCCCGCTGCACGATGCGTCCCTGGTCGAGCACCACGATGACGTCCGCGTCGCGCACCGTGGACAGCCGGTGCGCGATCACCAGGCGGGTGGCCGCCAGCGTCGCCGTGCTCCGGGTCACCACCTCCTGGGTACGGTTGTCCAGCGCGCTTGTCGCCTCGTCGAAGAAGAGGATCCGGGGTCGGGGCGCCAACGCGCGGGCGATCAGCACCCGCTGCCGCTGCCCGACCGAGAGGGTGCCACCGCCGAACGGCACCATCGTGCTCATCCCCATCGGCAACGCCTCCAGGTCGTCGGCGAGCCCCGCCATCCGGGCCGCCTCCCAGACCTCGTCCAGGGTGAACCCGCCGGCGCCGCAGATGTTGTCGCGTACCGAGCCGGCGAAGAGCTGACCGTCCTGGAGGACCACCCCGCACTGCCGTCGGACCGCCTGCACGTCCAGTTCGGACAGGTCCTGCCCGTCGTAGAGCACCGCGCCCTGCTGGGGGCGTTCGAAGCCGAGCAGCAGGCGCAGCAGGGTGGACTTGCCGCATCCGCTGGGCCCGACCACCGCGACGAACTCGCCGGGCCGCACGTGCAGGTCGACGTCGACGAGCACCGGCGGGTCGTCGGGCTGGTAGGCGAAGGTGAGCCGGTGCAGGCCGATCCCACCACGTAGCTCCCCCGGGTCCACCCGGTCCGGCCGGGCCTCCGGTTCGGCGGCCAGGATGTCGCGCAGGCTGCCCAGCCGGGGCACCGCGGCGATCACCTCGACCCCGGCGGAGACCAGCACCAGCAGCGCGCCGAGCAGCATCGCGAACCCGACGTTGAGCACGAAGAAGTCGGTAGGCGACACCTGCCCGGCCAGCGGGCCCATCAGGACGGCGAAGAGCACCAGCTGGCCGGCGACCGGCAGTACGGTGGCGAAGGCGATCAGCCCGGCCTGGCTCTGCCGGACCCGTTGCAGCGCCGCCCGCGCGGTGGCGGCCAGCTCCGACCAGCGGGCGTGGGCGCGGGACTCCGCGGCGGCCAGCTTGAGCTTGACGATGCCGCCGAGCAGCTGGTTGGTCATCGCCGCCGCCCGGTGTTCGGCGGCCAGCGCGGCCCGCTGCTGCCCCACCACACGCAGCGTGAACACGGCGAAGGCCAGCCCGCTGACCACGACGACGCCCAACCCCCACAGGCCCAGCACCGGCTCGACGAGCAGCAGCATGGCGGTGGTCACCAGCACGGTCGCCGCGGCGGTGAGCAGCTGCGGCAGCAGGGCGCTGAGCGCCTCCCCGACGAAGGCGACGCCGAGCATCGAGTTGGCGATCTCGCCGCTGCTGCGCCGGCTGAAGAAGCGGGCCGGCAGCCGCATCAACCGGTCCCACAGGGCCAGTTGCACGCCGGACTGCATCCGGCCGTCCAACCGCAGCAGCAGCAGATTCTGCGCGACGCCGAGCAGGCCGGCCACCACGGCCGCGCTGAGCATCAGGGCGAGGAACCCGGACAGCCCCTCGACCTCGCCGCGCCTCGCCAGTTGGCCGAGCACCGCGCCGGTGGCCAGTGGCACGCCCAGGCCGAGCACCGCCACACAGCCAGCGGCCAGCAGCAGGGTGCGCACGTCGCGGGCCGCGCCGACCAGGCCGGCGCGCAACAGGTGCCGCATCGAGGTGACGTGCGGCAGTGGGGCCTGGACCTGGGTGGCCGCGGTGGCCAGACCGGCGGCGAAGGCCGACTCGATCCGGCGGTGGACCCGGGTCTCCGGATCCACCCGGTGGTAGCGGCCCCGGCGGAACATCATGGGCACCGCCACCGGCGGCCCGCCGCCGTCGCCGTCCCGCCAGCCGATCAGCGGCCCCAGGTCCCGCCGCCACCACCGGTCGGGCAGCCGGACGTCCCGCAGGAACAGGCTGGAGGACCGGGCGACGGCGTGTACGGCGGCCCGCTCGCCGTCCGGTGTCCGGCTCCGGTCGGCCGGCTCCTCGACGGTGACGTCCCACCCGGCGGTGACCACCCGCAGCACCGCCGCCGCCGGCCCGAACAGGTCGAACTCGGTGGCCCGTTCCGGCACGGCCACCGCCTCGCCGGCGCCGATCACCCCGATCGAGCGGCGGGCCGCCGCGGCCACCACGGCGGCGTCGGCCTGCCGGCGACGCTCGACGGCGTCCAGCAGCGCGGCGTCGGCGTCGGCGACGCGCGCCTCCACCGTGCGCAGCAGCCGGGCCACGTGCTGGTCCACCGCCACCCGGAGCTGGCCGGCGGCGAGCAGATCGGCGCTGGCCTGGCTCTCCACCACACACGGCGCGTCGGCCACCACCCAGTCCCGGCCGGCGACCAGCAGCAGTTCCTGCTCGCCGGACGTCTCACTGGGGCCGCCGTCGTTGCGGCGCAGGTGACCACCGGCGCAGCGCAGCCACCACACCCCGCCGGTGGCGGTCAGCGTGCTGCCCTGCGCCAGCGAGACGATCTCGCGGCCGGCCAGGGTGGACGCCTCCCGGGGCGCCTGGCCCCGGCGCAGCGCGTCGGCGAGGGTGAGCAACACCAGGTCGACGGCGGCGACCAGCTGCGCGGCGGCGGCCCGTGCGCGCACCCCCGCCGCGTCGGCCGGCCCCCGCTGCCGGCGGACCTGCCGTTGCAGCACCGACAGCTCACCGACGCCGAGCCCGCGCAGCTCGGTGCCGGGCAGCGGCACCAGGATCAGCTGCCAGGCGCCGATCGCGGTGGACGTCGGCACCAGCCCACCGGCGGGCAGCCGGGCCACGTGGAACCGGCGCGACGGGTACAGCCCCGAGCGGCGCACCGCGAACAGGTCGGCCTCGCCGCCGGTGATCAGCCAGCCGGCGTCCGGCCCGTCCAGCCGGCAGGTCCGGCGTACGGCGTCGCCGCAGAAACCGATCAGGCCGCCGACCGGGGTGTCCGGCGTCGTACCGCTCATCGTCGTCTCCTCGCCTGCGCGGATCAGTGGTCCCGGACCAGGCGGCTGTACGCCCCGCCCCGCGCGACCAGTTCGTCGTGGGTGCCGCGTTCCACCTCCCGGCCCGCGTCGAGCACGACGATCAGGTCGCAGTCGCGGACCGTGGACAGCCGGTGCGCGACGATCAGACAGGTCGCCCCGCGTCGACGCAGGTGCCTGTCGATCTGGCGTTCGGTCTCGGCGTCCAGCGCGCTGGTGGCCTCGTCGAGTACCAGCACCCGGGGGTTGCGGACCAGCGCCCGCGCGATCTCCAACCGCTGCCGCTGTCCGCCGGAGAAGTTGCGGCCCCCCTCGCGTACGGTGCTGGCCAGGCCACCGGCCCGCGCGGTCACCTCGGCGTGCACGCAGGCGTCGGTGAGGGCGGCGTGCACGTCCTCGTCCGGCACGGTCAGGTCCCACATGGTGACGTTGTCCCGGACGGTGCCCTCGAACAGCCGCTGGTCCTGGTCGACCATGGCGACGGTGGCCGCCCAGAGCCCGTCGTCGACCGCCACCCGTTCGACGCCGTCCACGGTGACCCGGCCGGTCCACGGCCGGTACAGGCCGGCGACCAGCCGCCCGACTGTCGACTTGCCGCTGCCCGAGCGGCCCACCAGGGCGACCCGGGCGCCCGGGGGCAGGTCGAGGGTGAACCCGGACAGCAGCGGCTTGCCCAACGGGTGGTAGCCGAAGGTGACGTCCTCGATGCGCAGGTGCCCCTCCATCGGCGCGGCCGGGAGCGTCGGCGCGTCGTCGTCCGGCAACGGATAGCGCTCCACGTCCCGCAGCCGGTTGAGGTCGGCGCTCATGTCCTGCAACCGGGAGCCCAGCGCGGTGAGGTTGCCCAACGGACGGTTCATCGCGGCGGCCAGGCCCTGCATGCCGACCAGCACCCCGACGCTCATCGCCTCGGTCACCACCCGGTCGCTGCCCAGACCGAGCAGCACCGCCGTGGTCAGCGCGGCCAGCAGGGCCGGCAGGACGGACAGCACCGCGGTGGGCACCCCGAGCCGTTGCTGGCGACTGGCGACCGTGGCGTTGCGGGCGGCGAACCGGGCGGCGGCACGTTCCTCCTCACCACCGGCCTTCACCGTCTCGATCATCTGCACGGTGGTGTAGACGGCGGTGACCAGTTTGCTGCGGTCGGCCTGCAACCCGGCCACCGCCACCGAACGGGTCGCCGCGACGACCCGCAACACGGTGACGTTCAACCCGGCCAGCACCACCGCGCACCACCCGAGGACCAGGTCGTACTGGCACAGCAGGGCGCCGTACGCCAGCACCAGGGCGGTGTCGACGACGGTGGTGGCCGCCCGTCGGGTCAGCACCTCGGCGACCACGTCGTTGCCGCGCACCCGCTGGCTGAGGTCCGCGGCCTGCCGTTGGTCGAAGAACGTCGGCGGTAGTCGCAACAGATGTCGGAAGAAGCGGGCGGCGCTGGCCAACGCCAGCGCGGTCTCCGTGCGGACGGTCAGCCGCTGCTGCAACCAGCTGGCCAGGAAGGTCAGCACGGTGGCCACCGCCACCGCGGCGACCAGGCCGGCGAAGGCCGCCCGGTCCTCCTGGAGCAGCACCCGGTCGACGAAGACCCGGGCCAGCACCGGGACGGTCAACCCGACCAGGGCGATCAGCAGGCCGAGCAGGAGCATCTGCACGATCGCCGAACCGGGGCCACGCCAGCGTTCCGCCAAGGCCCGGACCATCCGGTAGCGGGCCCCGCCGGGCTGGAACTGCGGCCCGGGGCGCATGGTGAGCACGATGCCGGTGAAGGCGCCGTCGAACTCGTCCCAGCTCACCGCCCGGGGGCCGGTGGCCGGGTCGTTGATCCAGACCTTGCGGCCCAGCCCCTCCAGGACGACGAAGTGCTCGAAGCGCCAGAACAGCACCGCCGGCAGGGCCACCGTACGCAGGCCGACCAGGTCCATCTGGAAACCCTTGGCCTCCATGCCGTACCGGCGGGCGCCCTTGAGCACGGTGGCGGCGGTGGAGCCGTCCCGGCTGACCCCGCAGACCCGGCGCAGCTCCTCCAACGGTACGTGCCGGCCGTGGTGGCCGAGCAGGATGCCCAGTGCGGCGGCCCCGCACTCCACCGCCTCCATCTGGATCAGGGTGGGGGTGCGGACCCGCCGTCGGCGGATCCGGGGCCGCTGCGGTGCCGGGACCGCCCCGGTCGTCGGCGCGGTCACCGGCGCAGCAACCAGTCGATCGGGTGCTCCCGGGCGACGGTGAACCAGGCGGTGACCTCGCTTGCCGAGTTGAGTTGGAACGGCGGCGGGGCCTTGGTCCAGCGCAGGCCACCCGGGGCGGCCGGATCGGGTTCCAGGGCCACTGTCACCCGCACGACGCTGCCGTCGGCCAGCAGCCGCCGGACGTCCTGACCGGTGCCGAGGAAGGCGCGCAGCGACGCCTCGGTCTCCGGGAACGCGCCGACCGTGAGGACCCGCCCGGCCAGGGTGCCGAACACGTTGCGTGGCGCGGCGGCGGCGGCCACCTCGACGGGGACGCCCGGTTGCAGCAGCGGGGCGGCCACCGCGGGGGCGTAGACGACGGCCTGCAACGCGTCCCCGGCGGTGTCGAGACGTTCCAGGTCGGCCAGGTGGCTGCCGGGGGTGACGATCTCCCCCTCCGACACCAGCCAGGACACCACGTACGCGTCGCCGGGCGCGGTCTCCACCAGGATCTTCCCGTCGACGGTACGCAGGCTGTAGAGCGGGGTGCCCTTCACGACCCGCTGGTGCGGGGCCGCCCAGACCTTGGTGACCTGGCCACTGTCCAACGCGTCCAGGGCGGAGATGCCGTTGGAGTGGATCAGCACCCCGGCCGCCTCGACGGTACGGGGCACCACCGTACGCACCGACCAGATGCCGGCCACCACCACGGTGATCACCAGCGCGGCGGTGCCCAGCCAGCTCGGCACGGTGGTCAGCCGGACCGCCCGGTCCAGCTGCTCGGGGGCCTCCAGCTGCTGCAGCGCCTGCCGACGGAACTTCACGGCCGGACCACCGCCTCCGGTGCGTCGCCGACCGAGCCGAGCAGGAAGTCGGCCACGCTCGGCTCGACGAGCGGGTCGAGGCCGGACAGTTCGGCGAAGGCGTGCGAGTCGCCGGCACCGAGGGCACACGGGGCGAGGCCCATGGCGGTGGCGACGAGGTACATCTGGTGGGTCAGCACCCCGGCGTCCTTGAGGATCATGGCGTAGCTCATCCCTTCGTACTTCCACATCAGCCGCTGCACCCGGGCCGTGACGACCAGGACGAGCTGCGGTGGCCCGGTCATCGCGCCGGCCGCGCGGGCGTAGCCCAGCAACCGGTCGGCGGCCGGACCCCATCCGGCGACCGACTCCAGCCGGTGGCCGGTGGAGTCGTAGTGGTAGAGGCCCGGATCGAGGCCGGCGCACCGGCGCACCAGCGGATACAGCTCCAGTTCGTAGATCCCGCCGCCACCGGGGTAGGGGCGGTGCCCCACCTGCTGACCACCGGACTCCC
Organism: Micromonospora sp. DSM 43699; assembly: GCF_055517075.1. Taxonomy (NCBI): domain Bacteria; kingdom Bacillati; phylum Actinomycetota; class Actinomycetes; order Micromonosporales; family Micromonosporaceae; genus Micromonospora; species Micromonospora sp. DSM 43699. The sequence goes on along the minus strand of NZ_JBTMMT010000010.1, from coordinate 87,042 downwards.
CGGTCACCGTGGCGTGCTGCACCCGGTGCAGGAACTCGGCCAGCTGGTCGAGGGTGGGCGGGGCGGTGTCGTCGTGCCCGCGCACGCTGTGCCGGGCCGCGACGACCTGACTGAACGACGGATCGGCCTTGGCGATGGTGGCCAGGTCCGGCAGCGGCAACTCGATGGCCCGCCCCCCGTCGTACGGGCGCGGCAGCGGCTGCGGGGGGAACCGGTCCCGCATCCGGTAGGTGCCGCCGACCGGCAGCGTGTGCCGGCCCACCCGGGAACGGTGGTGCAGCCGCAGCTCCTCCGGCGACCAGTAGGCCAACGGTGCCTCGTCGACCTCGGCGGCGAACTCGGCGGCGGTGACCAGGATCCGCGCGGTGACCAGTTCGTCGAGGACCCGGCCGGCGACGTCGGGGGCCACGGCCAGGGACCGGGCCACCGTGTCCGGGCCGACGCCCTGCACCGCCGCGGCCAGCACCGCGCCGAGCGCCACGTCGACGCAGCCGACGGCGAGGGTGCTCAGCGGTGACGTGGCGACCAGCATGCCGCGTTCGTGTTGCATGGCGGCGAACCGGGACAGCCGGTAGCGGACCCCGGGGACGTGCCGGCGGGTCTCCGGCAGGCTGCCCCGCCCCAACCCGGTCGGCAGCAGTTCCACAAGCGGACGGTCGGCGACCTGGGCCCGACGTTCCAGCCAGGAGTGACCGAGCAGCCGGCGCAGCAGCAGCTGCGCGGGGAGCACCCGGGTCTCCCCCTCCAGGCTGCTGACCAGCCGGCCCACCTCGACGTCGCTGACCCAGCCGGCACCCAGTCGCAGCAGCAACGCCCGCCGGCTCATCCCGGGCTGCTCCAGCCGCAACCGGAACCGCCCCTGGCGCAGGGTGGCCGCACCGTCCTCGTCGAGCACCAGCTCCGCGTCCCGGCGCAGCCGGTACAGGTCCTGCACGGCCGGGCCGGTCAGTGCGGTGCTCACCGCGTCCGCCGGCCGGTGGCGTCCGCCGCTGTGGTCATCGTCGACTCCCCTCGTCCGGCCGGGCCGGTGGCCCGGTCAGAAGAACACGTTCAGCGGGTTGGCCGACCGTTCGTCGGCGGCCAGTGGGGTGCGGCCCAGCGCGGCCGGGACCTGCCACAGCCGGCCGGGGCCGAGCCGCCGCCAGAAGTGCCGCAGCCCCGGCACCACGACCTTCACCACCGCCAGCTCGACATCGGGTCGGGACTGGTCGACGACGATCACCTCCAGGCCGGCCCGTGCGGCGAGACGGACACAGACGCGGACGTCCTCGGCGACGTCCCCGGTGGTCAGCGGCGGGTGGTCGGCCAGGGTGCGGGCCGGTCGGGACGGGTCCGGGGTCAGCCAGGGCTGCTCGTCGACCCGGACGGTGCCGAACCAGCGGGCGCTGTCCGGGTCGTCGACGCCGTAGCGCAGCCGCCCACCGGTGGGGCCGGGCACCGCCGGCAGGAACTGGTTGACCTCGGTCAGCGCCCGGGTCAGCGCGACCCGTGCGTCGAGGTGCGCCCCGAAGCCGACGAGCACGTCCTCCGGCGGGCCGTCGAGCCGCCGGGACACCGCGGCGAACGCGGGTATCCCCAGGTCGGCGGTGAGGTCCAGGGCCCACAGCTGGCGGCCGAGCGCTGTGGCGTGATGGTCGACGCAGGCGGTCGTCCACGGGTCGACGAACGAGGCCAGGTCGACCCCGGGCAGCCGGGAGCGGTGGTACCACCACAGCGCCACGCTGTCGCGTTCGACGAGTTCGCAGAAGCCCTGCAGGATCGCCTCCGACAGGTGGGACCCGGCGGCGCAGCCGTTGGAGTCGGCCGCGCAGACCCCGAGGGTGGTCTGCTCCGGGTGGCCGTACCAGCAGTGCGCGGCGGGCAGTTCCCGGGCGACGCCGTGGGTGAGCGACCAGCCGGTGGTCCAGTCCAGTTCCCGGTCGTCGGGCAGCGGCCGGGGTACCCGGTGCAGGTGGCCCAGGTCCCGGTTGAGCCGGTCGGCGTCGGCGTACTGGCGGTCGGAAAAGAGCAGCAGGTCACGCAGGTGCACGGCGCGGTCCGGGCCGAGCTGCCGGTAGCTCGCGCGGTGCACGGGGCGGTCGCCACGCCACACCCCGCACCAGCGTTCCACCGCCTCGCCGATGGCGCTGACCCGCGCCTGCACGTCGGTGCGGCCCTTGCCGCCGCTCTGCCCGCGCAGGTTACGACGCAGCCCGGCGAGCTGCCGGGGCTGGGCGAAGTTGTGCCCGGCCGAGTAGGTGTGGGTGACCCCGTTGTCCACGGTCTCCAGGCTGGTCAGTCGGCTGACCACCCCGAGGTACCGGCTGACGTGGTGGGCCAGCGCCCGGTACGTCTCGGCGGGGTCGCGGGTGCGGGAGCCGTCGGCCCGGCTGGGCAGGGTGCCGGCCGGGGGCAGCTCGATCCGGGGGTCGGCCTTGCCGACCAGGTCCGGGTCGCCGCAGGCCGGACACTGCGGCTGACGGACCAGGTGGTGGCTCTCGGTGCTCAGGTCACGGGTGTCCAGGGCGATCATCCGGCCGGTCAGCCGGGGCGAGCGGCCCCGGGTGGCCAGCACCGCGAGGTCGGCGGCGAGCAGTCCGGCCACCGCCAGGGCCACCCCGGGAACGACCGCGCGGGCGGCCGACGGCACCTCGCCGGCAGGATCCTGCCCGGTCAGGAACGCCGCCACCTGTTCGTTGGCCTCCCAACGCTGACGCAGGCAGGCCCAGCAGCCGGTCTCGCCGGGGATCAGGTGTGGACCGAGGAAGACCACGTTGCCGTGCGGGCGCAGCAGGGTCCAGGGCCGCCCGGCGGCCAGGTGCCTGTCGTTGACGGCGGCCAGCGCCGGGTCGAGCAGGGACGACGGGACGACCAGCACCGGATCCCGGCCGGTGGCCGGGTCCGCCTCGGGGGCGTCCGGCCGGGTGACCGTGACGGTGAGCCCCACCGTCCGCAGCGCCTCGGCGGTCTCGAACACGGTGGGGGCACCGAGATCGACGAGGGTGACCGTGCCGTACCGGGTCCAGCGCCGGCCGGCGGCCGGGTCGACGCCCCGGGCGTCCCAGCCGGCGGCCTCGGCGACCGGCACCCCGGACGGACCGGAGGCGAGCAGGCCGTGGCCGCGCAACCGGGCCAGGGCGGCGGCGACCGCGGCGACCGGGTGCCGGGCGGCCAGCCGGGCCACCACGTCGGCCAGCGGCGCGGTGCCGTCCAGGAGGTCGGCCAGGTCCGCCGCGACCGGGTCGTCGATGAGCAGACTGCGGGTCTCGCCCAGGACCACGAGGTGCCCCTCGGGCAGCCGTACGGGTACGTGGTCGGAGCGGAAACGCGGATGCCACATGGGTTCCTCCCCGCGCCGGCGCGACACCGGGGATCTCCGGCGGGGCGTCGCCGACGAGCACGGCTGCTGCCATCGTCACCGCCGACCGGCCGGATCCCGACCGATGCCACCGGTTTCAGCCGTCGGCGTGCTGCCCGGCACGGTCGCGTCGGAGGGCACGCCGACGACCGGGGGCACGGTGCTGCCACGAGCTGCCGGGAGGTCGGCGGAGCCGAACCGGTCAGCCGGCGGTGACGGTCAGCGCGGTGTCGTTGAGACCCAGCACCGAGGTGCCGGTGGTCTGCGCCGGGACGACGAGCAGGAACGTCTCGACCCGGGTGACCCGGATCCGTTTGCCGGCGATCGGGGCGCGCTTGCCGGTGGAGATCATGTCGGGGCTCTGCGGCATCATCCGCACCGTGGCCGGTCCGCCGGGCGCGGGGCTGAGGGTGTCGGTGGCGTACACGGTCAGGAAGGTCAGGGTTCCCTCGGGCACGGCGACCGCGCACTCCGACCACTCCGCCCGGTCCAGGGTGCGCGCCACCCGCGTACCGACCCCGGCAAGTTGTTGCTGGTAGACCTCCCAGCCGCCGGCGAACTGGCCGTCGAGCAGCGGGCCCGACGCGACAAGTGACCTGTTCCCGGTGCTCGCCCCGGTGGTGCGGGCGAACAGTTCCGCGGCGAGGACCTGCCGGCTCGTCTCGTCCACGGCGGTGCCCCCGGCGGTGGCCGGTCGGCCGGCGATGCTCCGGGCGGTGACCAGGGCGGGCTGGCTGACCTGGACGTTGTGGCTGAGCTTCCACCGGCCGTCGGCGTCCCGGACGAACTGGCTGACGTCGGTCGGGGCCAGCTCCGCCCCGGTCAACCGGAGGGTGGCGGTGGCCAGGAAGCAGCCCGGCTCACCCGGCGGTACGGCGAAAGCCGGGTTGACGTGTTGGAACGCTGGTTGTGGGCGCTGGTTGTGCTCGGCCCGGTGGATCGCCGCGATGCTCACGTCCAACGACGGCGACACCTCCTGGGTGCGCAGCGTCTGCACGTCACCGGAGACGGACGCGGCCGAGTCGGCCTGGTCGAAGGCGGTGAGCACGAGCGCGGCCCGGTCCGCGCCGAAGGCGGTGGTGGACGCGGCGGCCGGGGCGGCGGCGTCCACCGGTTGGTCGCCGCAACCGGCCAGGACGAGCAGCGTCACCACGAACGCGACGGTGGGTCCGGTACGGGCGCGCGGCCGCCGGACGGATCGTGTGCCCACCATGTCGTTCTCCGTCCGTTGCCGGATCGCGGGAATCGCGCCCGATGGATCGAGTATGTGAGCCGTCGACAGGCGGTGCCGGGTGCGGTGCGGCCTCATGGTGCGGCGCCCGGCGACGGCGCACCGGGCGGTGTCATCGGCACCGGGAACCGGTCACCGATCGGTGTCATCGAAGCGGGACACCCAGGCGACCAGACCGGAGCGGGACTCCACCCCCGCCTTGCGGTAGATCCGGGTCAGGTGCGCCTCCACGGTGCGGGGGCTGATGTGCAGCCGGCGGCCGATCAACCGGTTGGTGACACCGGTGGAGGCCAACCGGGCGATGTGCCACTCCCGGTCGGTCAGCGCGGTCTCGGCGAGCGCCCGGACCGGTCGGGCCAGCCGCAGACCGACCCGTTCGGTCCCGCAGCGCACGGCCAGTTCCAGCGCCCGGTGCCGGGCCCGGGCGGCGGGACCGCTCTGGTCCACCGCCTCGGCCGCCCGGGCGACCGCGACCAGGGCGAGGCTGTGCCGCAGGGTCATGCCGGCGGCCCGGAACCTGTCCGCCGCGGTGCGCAGGTACGGCATCGCCGCCACCACCTCGCCCCGGGCGAGCAGCACCTCCCCGTACGCCGACTCGGCGAAGGCGCGCTGGCCGGGCAGACCGATCAGGTCGGCCGCGGCCAGCGCGGCCCGGGCCCGCCGTTCCGCCTCGGGCAGCTCCCCATCGGCCAGCGCGGCGGCGCAGAGCAGTTCGTGCCACATCGGACGCAGGGAGGCCTGCAGGCGGGTCAGCCCACCGTCGCCGCCGGCATCGGTGAGCATCTCCACGCAGGTGGCCGGGTCACCGGCGAGCAGCGTCGCGGTGGCCAGCGCGGTCGCCGCGGTACGTCCGGACCAGCTGTCCAGGTCGGTGGCGAGTTCCACCGCGCTGCGGGCCAGGGCCACCGCCCGTTCGTCGTCGCGGGGGCCGCCCCGCCAGGCGGTGGCCTGCGCCTCGAACGCCAGCGCGAAACTGAGCAGCGAGCGGCTGCCGATCCGGCGGGCGACGATCCCCGCCTCGGTGGTCAGCCCGATCACCGCGCCGAGCTGACCCCGGTGGTAGGCCACCTGGCTGCGGCCGAGCAGCAGCTGGCAGAGTCCGTCGTCGCGGTGCGCGTCGCGGACCAGGGTGATCCCCCGGTCCAGGTGCCGGGTGGCGTCGGCGGGCCGTTCCAGGAACAGCTCGGCCAGCCCGAGCGCCAGCAGGCAGTCGGGATGGTCGCGCAGATCCCGGTCGGGTAGTGCGTCGACGATCGGCGCGCCGGTGGCGAGCAGGCCACGGGCGAGGTCGACCGCGCCGTCGTGGGCGGCGGCGAGTCCGCGTACCGCGAGCAGGCTGGCCCGGTCGACGCCGCTGGCGTCCCCGTCGGGCGCTCCGGCGGGCATCGGCGAGGGGTGACCGGACAGGATGCCGACCGCGCCGAGTTCCGTGGCGAGCTGGTACGCCCCGGCGGTCGGCGTCGGTGTGCCGATCAGCTCGCGACGGCTGATCGCGGCGGCCTCCGCGTAGTTGCCGAGCAGTCGCTCCACCCGTACCCACAGGGCGACGGCGGCGGCCCGGCGGCCGGTCGGGTCGACGGGCAGCTCGGGGACGACCTCCCGCAGCAGCATCCGGCTCTCGGCGAGGTTCCCCGCCTCCCCGGTGATCCGGGCCAGCAGCAGGGTGACGTCGTGGCGGCTGTCCGGGGAGCCGGCCGGGGGCCGCAGTGCGCGCAGCGCGGTCCGCAGCCAGCGCACGGCCAGGTCCGGAGCGTCCCGGCGGATCTCCTGGGCGGCCCGGCAGAGTACGTCCACGTAGGGACCGACCGGCCGGTCGTGGGGCAGGGTGAGCAGCCGTTCGGCCTGCGCCACCCGCTCGGCCGGGGGCGCGCCCCGGGCGAGCAACGCGCTCAGCGCCCGGTGATGGGCCTCGACCCGCCAGGCCGGGTCGGTGTCCTGGGCGACCGCCGAGCGCAGTACCGGGTGCCGGAAGGTGAACCGGGCCGTTGCCGGGACGACCCGCAGCAGGTCGCGACGGACCAGCCGCCAGGCCGCCTCGTTGGCCGCCTGCGCCGGCAGCTGGGCCACCTCGGCGAGCTGATCCACCGCGCAGGGCGTGTCGCACACCGCCGCGGCCCGCAGACACACCGCGTCGGCCGGCGGTAGGCCGGCCCACTCGACGCGCAGCGTCGCGACCGTCCCGTCGGTGAGCCGGGGCGGGCCGGGCAGCCCGGCATCCCGGTCGGCGTCGACCGGTGCGACGCCTGCCAGCGCCGCGAGGTAGCCGGGGTTGCCGGCGGCCCGCTCGTGGTGTTCACCCAGTTCGGCCGGGCCGGCCTGCGGGTACAGCTCGGCGGTCTCGGCGAGACTCAGCGGCCCGAGCTCGATCCGGTCCCTACCCCTGCCTGCCGGGACGCCGGTGTCGGGCGGGCCGAACGGCATCACGGTGCCCGTCTGCCGGGGCCGGTAGACCAGGATCAGCAGCAACGGGGCCGGCACCGGGTAGCGCAGCAGGTGGGTGACGAGCCCGGTGGAGGAGGCGTCGGCCCAGTGCAGGTCGTCCAGGACGAGGGCCAGCCCGTCCCGGGCGGCCAGGGCGAGCAGCCGGCGGGCCAGTTGGTAGGTGCGGAACAGACGTACGTCGACCGGGCCGGCACCTCGGGGTACGAGCGCGTCGTCGGGTTCGGCCCGGCCGGCGGACAGCCGAGGGTCGGAGCGGGGTGGGCGGAGGGTGTCGAAGGCGTGTCGGAAGACGTGGAACGGAATGCCCTGTTCCGTCTCCACACAGGTGCCGACGACGCGGGGCAGGGCCGGGGCGCACCGGTCCAGCGCGGTGTGGACGAGACGGGTCTTGCCGATTCCCGGGTCGCCGACCACCTCGCACACCACCTGTGTCCCGGTGTGCACGCTCTCGGTGTGCGCGGCGCTGATGCGCGCGATCTCCGGTCGCCGCCCGACGAATGGTGGGCCGGACAGCGCAGTTTCCAGTCCAGCTGCCATCACGCAGATCACGTGCTTTCCCTGCGACACTCCAATGGGGATTGACGGGACTATACCGGTGGCCGGGGAATACGAGGAACATCGATGCGGGCGGGGTGGCCGAACGGCTCGGCCTGCTGGCCGTACGGGTGGCGGAATCGGCCGCTTCCGCTATGGCGACCGCCCCGCAAACCGATTCCGCCGGCAGTTCGGGCGACCGTCCGGTAACCGCGTGGGAGCTGTGGTGGCACCGGTGCTCCGAGTCGGGAAAACAGCTATTCGCGCAGTTCTCCCGACTCGGAGATCTGTCGTGCCGGGACTCCACCTGGCCGCGCTGCCGCCGCCCGCCCGCCGGACCCGGTGGGGTCACCGCCCCCATGGAGACCACCTGGTCAGGGCGTGGTCCGGGCGACCGGCAGCGCGGTGAGGAGCCGGATCTGCGCGGTACGGGACTCGTCGATGCGCCGGGCCAGGTCACGTACGGCCGGGGAGACCGCCAGCGGCAGGTGGGCGCGGGCCAGGTCGGCGGCCTGCCGTTGCTGGGGCACCAGCACCGCCACCAGGACGGCGTCGTAACCGGAGGCCGGGGTGCCCCGCAACCGGGCCACCGGGTCGTCGACACCGGTCGGATCGGGGTGTTCGTGCCGGGGCCCGCCGTCCGCCGGGACGGCGGCCATGATCTGCTCGCGGGCCCGGGTGACCTCGTCGGATTCGGTCGCGTCGACCGCCGCGACGAGGGTACGCAGTCGCGGATGGCGGATCCGCTCCGGTGCGACCCGGAGGATGGCCAGGGTCCGCTCCTGGTGGGCCGTCATCGCGTGCAGGAACACCAGGTCGAGCCCGCTGATCGCGGTCGGCGGGCCCGACCCGGTCGATGCCGGGGTGGCCGGGTGCCCGGCGGAGGTGCACCCGGCGAGCAACAGGGTGACCGCGACGACCACCACGGCCAGGCCCCGCACCACTGTCGGAGGTCGCGCCGCCGTCGGACGTCGGGCGGTCGCGGTGGGGCCCGGCATCGTGGTGGTCGCCCGTGACACGTCGCTCTCCCGGGCCGGTCAGACCTGGGTCCACAGGGCGGGCACGTACGGGGGTTCCCAGCCCGGGATGGCGGTGTGCGCCTGCCGGCACCGGTAGCTCACCGCCTGGTAGGTGACCAGGTCGCCGACCTGGTAGCTGCGGCCGGCGGTCCAGCTGCCGCCGACGGTCGGCGAACCGGTGGGGGTTGTCGGGGGCGGGGTGGTGCGGGTCGGGGTGGGTGTCGGACCCGGTGTGCGGGTCGGGGTGGCGGTGGGGCTCGGGGCGGCGGTGGGGCTCGGGGTCGGACCACCGCCGCCGATCTGCACGTCCACGCAGGAGTAGAAGGCGTTGGCGGTGTCGGCGATGTTCCAGACGGCGAGGATCTTCTGCCGACCGGAGAAGCCGCCCAGGTTGACGGTGTGCGCCACGGTGGCCTCGGGCTGCCGACCGCCCCCGTCGACGACACCGACCCGGGTGCCGCCGATGAAGTACTCCCAGTTGCGGGTGGCGTGCCGGGCGGTGTTCACCCAGGTGAAGGTGACAGTGCTGCCGACCGAGGTGGCGGGCCAGCCCCGATTGTCGTCGTCGAGGACGGCGAACTGGCTGATCCCGGCGCTGCAACTGCGCAGCCCCTTCGGGCCTTCGACGCTCTGCGGCTCGTACCGGATCTGGCCGCAGTCGGGCACCTTGCCCTGGGCGCAGAGAGCCTGGCGGCTGGGTGGGGCGGAGACGTAGCCGTGGGCCTGGGCAGGCGTGGCGAGGCCAAGGGAGGTGACGACGGCACCTGTCGCCACCAGGGGGACGGTGAGGGTTCGACGCATGGGAGCACTCCTCGACGGTGGGGGCGGCCGTCCGGACGGGCGTGGGCGGGCACCGGGGGACCGGGGCCGCCCGGTGAACCCGTAGCACTCGATCGGATCGACCTCGAACGATTGCCACCACGGTAAATTAAAGTTTGTTAACAGTAAAGCAACTGAACTGTTTTTCCTGCTCCCGCAACCGTCGACCGCACCCGCTGCCCGGAGACTGTCCCGCTCGTGGGCGGGTATCCGCGCTGGCATGGAGTGCCGAGGGCGGATACTCGTGATCTCGGCGGATGTCGGTGCCGGCCACGACACCGCAGCCGGCGAGCTGGCCCACCGGCTGCGGGAACGCGGTTTCACGGTGGACCGGCTGAACCTGCTGGACGTGCTGCCCCGACCGGTGCGCTGGGCGTTCCGCGAGGCGTACCGGGACATGCTGCGCTGGCTCCCCCGAGGCTACGACCTGCTGTTCGCCCTCACCGCCCGGTCCCGGTGGTCGGTCTCGGCGATCCGGGGTCTGCTGCGTCCGGTACGACGTCGGCTGGGCCGGACGATCCCACCGGACACCCTCGCCGTGGTGACGACCTACCCGTTCGCCAACCAGCTGCTCGGGCCGTTGCGCCGGCAGGGCCGGCTGGCCGTCCCCGTGGTCAGCTACGTCACCGACTTCGCGCTCCACCCGACCTGGGTGAGCCCCGGAGTAGACCGGTACTACGCGTTGCGACACGCTGAGCTACCCCCTTCCGACGATTCGGACGGGGTGCCGGTCACGACGGTGCAACCGCTTGTGTCGCCCGCCTTCGGCGGCGCGCACCGGACCGACCGGCGGCAGGCCCGTCGACGCTTCGGCCTGCCCGAGCGGGACCGGCTGGCGCTGATCGTCGCCGGCGCCTGGGGTGCCGGCGATGTCGAGACGACGGTCGCCGAGGTGGATGCCACCGGCTGGGCCCGCCCGGTGGTGGTCTGCGGGCGCAACACCCTGTTGTACGACCGGCTGCGGCAGGACTGGGAACACGTGTTCGGCTGGGTCGACGACATGGCGACGCTGATGCGCGCGGTGGACGTCGTGGTGGAGAACGCGGGCGGCCTGACCTGCCAGGAGGCGCTCTCCGCCGGGGTTCCGGTGGTCACCTACCGACCGCTTCCCGGGCACGGGCGGGCGAACGCCTCGATCCTCGCACGGGCCGGGCTGATCCGGCGGGTGTCGTCGGCGGCGCAGCTGCGGCCGGCACTGATGGAGACGACCGCAAGGCGAGACCGGCCCGCTCCCCCACCGACCGACCCGGTCGACGTGGAGGGGCTGGTCGCGGCGGTTGCCGCCGTACCCGGCGGAGCGGACGCGTACGACAGGCGTCGCCGGCGGTCCCCGCTCGACGTGCTCGGCGACGCCGTGGCCGTGGTCGTGGCCCTGCTCCAGTCGTCGTCCGGTGGGCGCCGGTGAGGCAGCGGACGGCAGGGCGGTGGGCGACCGGACTGGTCGCGCTCGGCGCCCTGCAGCTGGCCCCGGCGGTCACCGCAGTGCCGGCGCTGCGGGGACGTCTCCTGCACCGGCTCGACGGGGTGGGCCCGCCGGACCGGATCGCGCTGACCTTCGACGACGGCCCGGATCCGCAGTCCACGCCCCACTTCCTGGAGGTGCTGGCGGCACACCGGGTACGGGCCACGTTCTTCCTGCTGGGCGCGATGCTGCGGCGCTCACCCGAACTCGGCCGGCAGCTCGTCGCCGCCGGGCACGAGGTCGCCCTGCATGGCTGGGAACACCGCAACCTGCTGCTGCGCGGTCCGCTGGCCACCGGCCGGGACATCGCCGCCGGGCGAGCGCTGATCACCACCGTGACCGGGCGCACCCCCCGGTTCTTCCGTCCACCGTACGGGGTGTTGACCGGATCGGCGCTGCTCGCCGCCCGGCGGCTGGGCCTGCGGCCGGTGCTCTGGACCTGCTGGGGTCGGGACTGGATCCGCTCGGCCGACGCCGGATCGGTGCTCACCGAGATCCGGGGTGGACTCGCCGGCGGCGGCACGGTCCTGCTGCACGACTCCTCCTGCACGGCGGCGCCCGGTGCGTGGCGCTCGACTCTCGACGCGTTGCCATACCTGCTCGACGAGTGCCACCGACGGGGCTGGACGGTGGGCCCGCTCGGCAGTCACCTGGCCGGGGCATGATCGCCGCGGTGCTGGCCGCACTCGTGGCGGCGTTCGCCTTCGCCCTGTCCACCACGCTGCACCAGCGGGCGGCGAAGCGGCAGCAGCGGCGGCAGGCGCTCGACCTGCGGCTGTTGTCGCGGCTGCTGAGGACCCGGCTGTGGCAGGTCGGTTGGGTTCCGGACCTCGTCGGGGTGACCGCCCAGGCCCTGGCCCTGCGGTACGGCCCGCTCACCCTCGTGCAGCCGCTGCTGGCCAGCGGGCTCTTCATGGCCATCCTGATCGAGGCCGGCTGGAACCGGCAGCCGGTGCACCGACGGGACCTCGCCGCCACCCTGGTGGGCACCGTCGGTCTGGTCACCTTCCTGGCCGTCGCCGACCCCCGGGCCGGCGTGACCGAGCCGAGCGCCCCGGCGTGGTGGTGGGTGGCGGCCGGCACCGGCGCGACGGTGGCCGGTTGCCTGCTCGTCGCCCGCCGGGTGAACGACGCGACCCGGGGTGCCCTGCTCGGGGTCGCCGCCGGGGTCCTCTACGGGATGGCCGCCGCGCTGCTCAAGTCGGTGGCCGCCCGGTGGCACGGCGACCCGGTCGCACTGCTCGCCGACCCACGGCTGTGGGCGTTGACGGTGGTGGGTCTGCTCGGCGTGCAGGTGAACCAGGTCGCGTTCCAGAACGGCCGGCTCGCCGCCCCACTTGTCGCGTTGACCCTGGCCGAGCCGGTCACCGCGGTGGCCGTCGGAGCCACCGCGTTCCGGGAGACCCTGTCGCTGAGCGGGGCCCGGCTGCCGCTCGTCGTCGCTGCCGTCGTCGCCCTCGTGGTGGGTGTCCGGCTCGGCGCGTCCCGGGCCGGACGGTGAGCGCCCGGCGGGCCGTCGCGGCGCAGCCGAACCGCCGTGAACAGCCGAACCGCCGTGAACAGCCGAACCGCCGTGAACAGCCGTCGCCGCGTACCGCGCCTAGCCGTCGGCGCGCAGCAGACAGCGCGGGTCCTGCACGGTCGTCGGCCGTTGCTTGCGGGCCAGCGCCTTGAGCAGTGACTCCCGCAGCGGCAGTCCGAACACCTCGACCGAGTCGCCCGGCAGGTCGATCAGGCTGGGGCAGGACACCCGGGACCTGATCTCGTCGTTGGCGACGATCTCCACCCCGCCCAGGTCGGACAGCAGCGTGGTCGACTCGTCGTCGACCGACACGACGTACCCGCGCAACTGGCGTGTCGGCGGATCGGCCACCGCCGCGGTGTCCGGGTCGGCGGCCGGCGACCCGGACGGGGTGGGGGTGGGCTTCGCCACCGTCGGAACGGCCACCTGGATCGCGGTGGACGGCAGGATCGGCGTGGTCACCACCGCGTGCAGCACACCCGACACGAGTACCGCGGTCAGCACGGCGGCGGCCTGGACGAAGGCGGTCACCTGGCCGGGACGCAGCGGCGCGTCGGCACCGGTGAGCAGCAGCGCGACCGGCCAACCGGCGATCAGGGCGAGCACCACCTCGCCCCTGGCGAACGCCGCACCGGCGATCGTGGCGCAGAGCAGCAGCAGGCCCGCCACGGCCACGGCGCGTCCCGGCCGAGGTCCACCGGCCCGCCCGCCGGGCCCCGGTCGACCGACGACACACAGCGCCAATGCCCAGGCCGGGGCGAACACCAGCGGGGTGCTGGCGGCGGCGGCCAGGATACTGCCCCAGACCACCCAACCCGGTGCCCGGTCCGTCCAGCGGGCCACCGGGTACCGGGCACGCAGCCGCTGCCGGTCGGCGTCGTCGACCGCCGCGCCGAGCACCACCGCGCCGATGGCGAAGACCAGGGCGGGTACGGCGGGGAAGACCCACACGACGGAGAGGCTGACCGTGGCGAGGAAGGTGATCGGGTTGATGCTCTGGGCCAGCATCAGGGTGAACTGACGGTCACCGCCGGACTGGATCCACAGATACAGCGCGGACACCGCGACCGGCACACCGACAAGCAGCGACCACGCCCCCGGTGTGGACGCTGCGGGAGCGGCCCCGTTCGACGCCGGCTCACCCGCCGGGGCGCGCCCGAGGGCAACCGGTCGACGGGTGACCACCCGCCCCGACCTCCGGCGACGTCGGCGATGCGCCACCGTCCGGCTCCGGCGGGACGGCCCCGCCACGACGGGCGGTACCGCCGCAGGCAGGCCGACGACCCCTCCGGTGCCGTTCTGCCCGTCGCTCGCGCCGCGCAGCAGCCGACCCGTCACGTACGGCTGCGCAGCGGTGTAGCCCGCCTGGCGCAGGGTGGCGTCCATCGCCACCTGCCAGGCCCCGGACGTCTTCTTCCGCAGGCTGGCCACCAGGAACGAGTCGACCAGGGCCTTCAGCGCGGGATCGCCACGGGCCACCCCGATGCCGTACATCTGCGTGATCGGGGTGCCGTCGAACGGGACCAGCTTCCACCCCGGGTCCGCGGCCCAGACCAGGCCACGCAGCAGGATCTCGTCACCGGCGACCGCGTCGGCCCGGCCGACGCGCACGGCGGCGAGGCAGCGCTGCAGATCCGGGGCAAGGAGGATCCGGTGCTCCAGCCGGGCGGCCTCGGCCTCGGCTGTTGACCCCGACACCACGCACAGCCGCCCCGGTCCGGACCGGGGCGGCCAGGTGGTACGGGTCGCCACCTTGGTGTGGCCGACCAGGTAGGGGCCGGCGAACTCGACGACCCGTTGCCGCTCCGCGGTGATCGCCAGGCCGGCGAGGACGACGTCGACCCGACCCGAGGTCAACGCGGCCAGCCGTTCCGTCGGCTCCAGCGGCACGAAGTCGGGGGTCACCCCGATCGACCGGGCCAGGAAGGTGGCCAGGCTGGCCTCGAAACCGGTGAACCGGTTGTCGCCGACGGGTGTGCTCAGCAGCGGTTGGTCGGCGAACACGCCCACCCGCAGGTCGCGGCCAGCGATCGAGGACCGCCGCAGGTAGTCCGCGACGGTGGGGCTCTTCAGCGCGCCCTGGTTGAACGCGGCGGTCGAGACGGCCACCAGCGCCAGGGCGAGGAACGGGCCGATCCCGCGCCACGGGGCCGTGCGGGGACGCGCCCGGCCGGGCGACCGGCGGACGTGCAGGCGCATGGCACCATCCCGGCGGGTGACGTGCGGCAGCGGACCGGCCGCGATCGGTCCTCCGAGCGCATCGGAGTCGGTGATCAGACCACCAGTCGGTCGGCCCCGGACGCATCCCCCGGTCGGCCAGCACGGCTGTCGGCAACCGGACCCGGCCCGTCGGGTCCTCCTCCCCCGGCGATCGCCCACCGCCCCCGGGTGCGCTCGTGGCGGTCGGGAGCGGTGCTGCGGCAGGTGGCGGGGCACCGACCGACCGGCCGGGTGGCCGGTCCGGCGGGCTGCCGGTCAGGGACGGTCGAGGGCATCGACCACGGTGGTCGCCACGTCGGTGAGCAGCCGCTCGTCCAGTGGCTCCACCACCGCGACCACGGACACGGTGACCAGGTTGTGCCCCACCCGCACCAGGACGAAAGCGGTCGCGCCGGTGATCCGGCTCCGGCCGCTGCCGACAGCCAGGGCGTAGTCGACCCGCCAGGACTGCTCGCCCAGCGCCGGGGCGGGCCGCCCCCCGACGGAGAACCGCACTCCGCCGCCGGTGAACCGGTGACAGGCGGCCCGGGCGGTCTCGGCGGCGGCGAACACAGCCCCGGAGACCGGCTCGGCGTAGGAGGTGACGCCGACCGCCACCGTGGTCGAGGCGACACCGATCCGGCCGGGCGGGGTCGCGTACCTGGTCTCGGCACGGGCCCGCTCCCCCGGCCGGAGCTGGTCGAGGTACCGGTCCCCGGCCAGAGGGGCACACGCGGCGGGCTCGACCCGATCGTCGCCGGCGGGGGTGACCGGTCGGGACACCCAGGACGCCGGCAGCGCCGACCGGGCCGCACGGGCAGCAGTCCGCGCCTCGGCGGCGGTGAGCCGTCGTCCCGCGACGGGCAGCGGGCCGGACACCGTCGGGCCAGCGTCGGACGGCCGGCCGGACGCTGCCACGGTCGGCGGCACCGGTGCGGCCGGGATGGACCGGGGGACGGACGGTGGGCCGACCGTGGGCAGCGGGACCCGGGTGCCGGGCACCCCCGGCCCGAGCACCAGCATGGTCAGCGTCAGCATGGCCAGCACCACCGCCGGCAGCACCAGCCGGGCCGGCAACGCCCACCGGCGGCGACCGGCCCGGCGCACCCGGGGCAGCAGCAGGACCGGCACACCGAGGGCGGTCAGGTACAGCAACCCGACCAGCGGGTTGCCCACGGTCAGCCGGAACGCCGACCCGTCGGCGGACCGTCCGGCCAGCACCGCATCCAGGTACTGCACCAGCGCGGACCCCAGGGTCGTCGCCACCGCGGCGAGCAACGCCCGGCCGAGCCGATCCGACCGTGCCCGGGACACCGACCGACCCTCAGCGGTCGAGCCGGGGTCGGATCCGGTCGCAGGTCCGGACCGGTTCGCGGTCGCGAACTCGGTCGCAGGTGCAGACCCGGGCGCGGTCGCAGGCTTCGATCCGGTCGCGGTCGCCAGCAGGACGATGCCACCGGCGAGTGCGGTGAGCAGCCACCGGGCCTGCGCGTCACCCACCGCCTCGTCGAGGGTGCCGGGTGGTGCGAGCCGGAGCTGCCCGACCGCACCACCGGCGCAGACCAGCACGGCGACCGCGACCACCCGGGCCCGCGTCGAGCGGACCACCCGGCGGGCCAGGGCGCGGACGTCGCGCCCACCGTGTCCGGCGACGGCCAGGGCGCGCAGGGCGAGCAACGCCGGCAGTCCGAGGGCGGGCAGCAGCCAGCCGGTGGCGGGCAGTTCGTAGGCCAGCCAGCTCCGCACCAGGCCGGGATCGTGCCACACCGGCGGGAGTCCCGGCACCGGCCACAGCACCGCGACCGTGACACCCAGGGCGGTCACGTGCCCGGCGAACCACCATCGGGTACAAGGTGGGGCCCGGTCGGCCAGGGCCGTCGCGACGAGTACGCAGAACCCGACCGCGCCCGCGCCGAGCGCCGCGGTCACCACGGCGAAGACCAGGCTCGCGGCCGGCCCCTGGTCGAGGAAGAGGTCCGTACCGCCGGGCGACGGCAGCCAGGTGGTGCCGAGGGTGGCCCCGAACAGGCCGATGCCCGTGCCGGTGACCGGTCGCCACCAGCCGACCGCCACCCCGGACCGGTGGGCCGTGGCCGCCCGGCGCAGCAGCGACGGCAGCAGCCCGCCGACGATCAGCACCGCGCCCACCCAGACGTCGACCAGCCGGGGCAGCCAGCCCAGCGCCGGGTAGTGCCCGTTCATGACGAGTTCGTGGGCGGCGGCCATGGTCGCCACCGTCACCACGCCGACCGCCACCCCCTGGGTCAGCTCACCGGCCCGCCGACTCGCCGGCTCCCGCAGCGACCTGATCCGTTCCTCGGCTGTCGGATGCCTGGCGAAGACTCCCCGCAGCAGGGACGGCACCCGCCGGGCCGGCGGGTTGCCGCCGACGCCCGACCGCAACAGGGCGCTCAGTCCCCCCGCGTCACGTCGTGCCGCATGCCGGTCCGCCGCCCGTTCGCGCGCCCGCAGCAGTGCCGCCGCCAGCACGGCGACCAGGCCGGCCAGTAGTCCGGCCCGCAGGAACGCACCGGCGACGATCGCATTCGGTCCGAATGCGCCGACCTCCAGCAGGCCGCCGACGGCGACCGCTGGCAGCGGCAGCCAGACCAGGGCACGGACGGCGGCCACCCAGGTCACGTCCCGGGCCCGCACGTGGGCCAGCTCGTGCCGCACCACCGGGTCGAACCGTCGAGGGTCCCGGTACGCCACGGCGAGCCCGACCGGGAGCACCACGACCGGTCGCCGGCCGACGAGCCCGACGGTGAATGCCTGCCGGACCGGTGGACCGGCGATCAACAGGCGCGGCCGGTCCCGGCCGGTCAGCCCCTCGGCGGCGCAGAGCGCGGTGAACCGCTGCACCGCTGCGCCGACGGTGAAGCGGTTGCGGTGACGGCGAAGTCGCCACAGGTCCACCGCCGGCACCGCCACCAGCAGCACCACCGCGCAGGCCAGCACGATGACGACCGCGACGAGCAGCACCAGTGCCCGCTCTCGGGCGGGTGCGGCCAGGCAGTCGGTGAACCCCGGCGGCACCGGATTCGTGGCGGTCGCCCCGGACGCCCGCTCGCAGTCGCCGAAGGCCACCACCCAGGGCAGGCTGAGCAACCGGTCGGCGAGGAAGTACAGGTCTCCCGCGCCGACCCCGACCGCAACGAGGGCCGCCACCACGAGCAGGTACCACCAGCCCAACCGGTCCGGTGCGGCATCGAAGTCCCCGGAAAGCGGGTCGGCCGGTCCGGTGCCATCGGGGTCGACCGGCGCCGACCCGCCGCCGGTGGATCCCGCAACGGGTGCAGCGGCGTGGACGGTTGCGGTCGTCCCGGCCGGGTCGGGTCGGCGGGTGTCGGCCGGGTCGGTCATCGGTCGTCCGGGACGACCGCCGCGCCGATGGTGGCGTCGGCGAGCAGGTCGGCCGCCTCCGGAGACAGACCCAGCGCGAGCGCGTGCCGCCGGCACGCCTCGTGCAACCGGGCCGCCTGCTCGGCGGTCAGCTCCAGTCGCCCCTCCGGTCCCGGCGCCCCGGTGCGCGGAAGGGCCGACGTGGCGGCGACCCCCCGCCCGGCGGACGACGTGGCGTCCTGGTCGCCGGAGGGTGGGGTCGGCGGTGACGCGGTGAGCGACGCCGGGTCGGCCGGTCGGCGGTGACGTCGCCAACCGGCCCGGATCCCCGCCCCGATACCGGTCGCCCCGAGGACGAGCACCTCGCTGGTGGCGGCAGCCACCGCCTGGAGGAACAGCTCGCTTACCAGGGAGATGTCGATGCCGAACCCGACCGCGCTGCCTGGTGCCCCCGACGGGCGGGCGGGAGGGGCGGTGCCGGCCCGCCAGTCGGCAGCGACCGCGTCGAAGACCTCCAGTTCCTCGGGGGCCTGCCGGGTCACGGCCGTCCGGGCGGCGTCGACGACGAAAAAGGCGACCTGCGGGGGAAGATCGAGCACCGTCTCATCTTCGCGCCGACGGGCAAGCCGACAGCAGCCCTCGGTCAGAAATCGGTCAGCCGCCGACGGGAACCGCGGCCGGCCCGGGCGGGCGCGCGGGCGGATCAGTACGGTGGTGGCACCAGCACGATGCGGCCGGCGGTGGTGCCGGCGCGCTGGTCGGCCCAGGCCGCCGCCGCCTCGGCCAGCGGTCGTACCTGGTGGGTGACGGTCAACCGGCCGGCGGCGGCGTGCCCGGCCACCACGGCGATCGCCGTCGCGCGTTCGGCGGCGGTCAACTCGCTGTTGGTGTAGCCCAGGATGCGCAACGACCCACCGCGCAGGGTCGCCGAGTCGATCGTGGCGGTCGGTGCCGCCGATCCACCGAGGTTGACCAACCGGCCACCCGGGGCCAGGGCGCGCAGGGCCGCTGCCGCCGGCACCCCGAACAGAGGGTCCAGCACCAGGTCGACCGGGCCGTCGGCGGCGTGCCGGAAACGCCGGGCGAGGGTCTCCGGCTCGTCGGCGGCGGTGAGCCGGACCACCGCGTCCGCGCCCGAGCGGCGGGCGGAGTAGACGGCGGCGTCGGACCGGCAGGCCGCGACCACCCGTCCCGCCCCGGCGAGCCGGGCGAGCTGCACCGCCGCCTGGCCGACGGTGCCACCGGCCGCCAGTACCAGCACCACCTCCCCGGGACGCAGGCCACCCCGCAGGGTCAGCGCCGCCCAGGCGGCGACCGCCGAGAGCCCGAGGGCCGCCACCAGGCGGTGGTCCACGCCGTCGGGCAGGGGCACCGGATCGGCTGCGGGCACCACCGCGTACCCGGCCAGGCTGCCGTCGCCGGGGGCCAGGCCCGCCCGGGTCGGGAACCAGACCGGGGTGCCGTCGTCCAGGGTGCCCACACCCTGCACCCCGGGGACGTACGGCAGCGCCGGGGCGCCCAGGTAGGAGGTGCCCGAGGCGCAGAGCAGGTCCAGCGGGGTCAGCGGCGCGGCGGTGACCCGTACCCGCACCTCGCCCTCGGCCGGGACCGGGCGGGGGCGCTCGACCACGACGGGCGGCGCGCCGTGACCGGTGACGACGACGGCGGGCATCAGCGCGGCGGCCGGCCCGGTGTCGGGTGCGGCGGCCATCAGGTGGCGATGTCCGGGTAGGGCAGCGAGAAGTGGGCCAGCCGCAGGCCGTACTCCTTCTGGTAGGCCATCGGCTCGGTGTGGTCCCGCTCGAACATGGCGATGAACAGGGTCAACGTCAGGAACGGGTGGGCGCCGAGGGCGAAGAGCCGGACGTGGTCGTGGGCGACAAGCGCGTCGCGTTCCTCGTCGGTGAAGCGCAGCCAGGTGCTCGCCTCACCGGTGTGGCAGTTCAGCACGGCGTTGGCGCGTTCGGCCTCCCACCAGGTCACCGTGGCGCGCGGGTCGGTGCGGTAGCGCTCGACCAGCTCCGGGTCGCGGTCGACTGTGTAGAGGAACTTGTCGACCAGGTAGCGGCTCATGCCGGCGCTCCGTTCGGGTACCAGGTGAAGTACGCCTCCATGGTGTGGAACAGGTCCAGGGTGTCCACGTGGTCGGCCTTGGCGCCCGCGCCGGCCACCCCCATCATCAGCATGAAGTCCATGAACCCGTGGGTGGCGTTGCCGGGTGCGTGCAGGCTGTCCAGGGTCACCTCGGACAGGCAGCCGTCCAGGTCGCCGTTGGCGATCCACTCCACCGCCCGGCGGTCGAACTCCGGGTCGGGGCCCTGCGGGCCGAACTGGCGGGGCCCGCCCAGCTCCAGCGACAGGTGGCCGGTGCCGATCACGGCCACCCGCAGGTGGCTGGGCCAGCTCTCGACGATCTCCCGGATCGCCGCGCCGAGCTGCACGAACCGCTTCGGCTGCGGCAGCGGCGGGGCGAAGATGTTGGTGTAGATCGGCACGATCGGCAGGTCCGCCTCGGGCCGCAGGGTGATGATCGGACAGGTGATGCTGTGGTCGATCCGCAGCTCGTTGCTGAAGGCCAGGTCGAAACCGGCGTCCAGGCCGGGTGGTGGCCGCCCTCAACGTCACCGTGCACGCCGCGGAGACCTCGCTGGAGCGGCTCACCGACGAGCACCTGCCGCGCCTGCTGCGGACCGCCGCCGCGATCAGTCAGGACTGGGCCCGGCTCGACACCGTGCCGATGGCCGTGCAGCGGCCCACCACGCCCGCCCCGGGCTGAGCCGCCCGGCCGGGGCGGTCCCGGCCGGGCGCACCCGGGCCCGGTGGGGATCGCGCCCGGGTTCCCCGCCGGCCCGCGTCGAGCTGCACCGATGCGGCGACCACACCGCCGCAGGCACGCGACGTCGCCGCGCGGTGACCAGGTGGACGGTCAGGCCGAAGGTGGCCGGCCCGGGGCGGGGTGACGGCCGGCGATGGCGGGGAAGACCTGCTCCACGATGGTCAGCAGGGTGGCGGTCAACAGCAGGTGCACCTGGGCCCGGTCCAGGGTGCCCCGCTGGAGCCACTCCCGGGCGGTCGAGGTGGCCAGCCCGCCGTACGCCCGGATCATGCCGCGCAGCTCCGCGCGATGGGCGGTCACGTCGGCCAACCCCACGGCGACGAGCACACTGTCGGCCGCGACCTCCTCGGCCTCCGTCAGGACCAGGGCGACGTCGGGGTCGTGGCCCATCCCCCCGGCGGTCACCGCGGCCAGCCAGGAGGTGCGGTGCCGGGAGACCACGTCGAGGAACCAGGTGACGCTGGCGTCGACCCGGGTCCGCAGGTCACCGGCGGGCAGCCGCGCGACGGCCACCTCGGGGACGGTCACCATCACCCGGACGACCTCCAGGTAGAGCTGCTTCTTGGTGCCGAAGTAGTGGTTGACCAGGCCCCGGGCCACCCCGGCCGCGCGGGCGATGTCGGTGGTCGACACGTCCGGGTAGGGGCGCGCACCGAAGAGCCGGACCGCGCAGGCGAGGATCTGCCCCCGCCGGGCGTCGGGTTCCAGGCGTCGTCGCCGGAATTCCGTGTCGAGACTCACCCGCCGAACCCTATCGGCCGGTGAACGGGGCTCACCTCGGGTCGGCGGCCGGTCCCGCCAGCCGGGCGGTCGCGGTGTCGAGGGTGAAGCCGGGCCGGGTCCGACGCCGGTCGACGATCACGCCTTGTTGACACATCGCCAACACGGCCTGAGGGTGTATCCATGCCGACGCCTGGACTCGCCGACTACACCTCGCCGTGGTGCGCGCCCGAGCACCACGACCTCGCCGAGCTGGCCCGCGACTTCTTCACCCGCGAGGTGCTGCCGCACACCGAACGGTTGCTGGCGCAGGGCCACCCGGACCGCGACCACTACCGCCGCGCGGGCGAGCTGGGCCTGCTCGGCCTCTCCGTCCCCGAGGAGTACGGCGGCGGAGGCGGCGGCTTCAGCCACGAGGCGGTCCTGCTGCACGAGCAGGCACACGTCGGGGAGAGCACCCTCGGCCTCGGCGTGCACAGCGGCATCGTCACCGGCTACCTGGTCGCCTACGGCAGCGCGGAACAGAAACGGCGCTGGTTGCCCGGGCTGTGCCGCGGCGAGCTGATCGGGGCGATCGCGATGACCGAGCCCGACGGTGGCTCCGACCTCCAGGCGATCCGGACCCGGGCGGTCCGCGACGGCGACGACTACCTGGTCACCGGGGCCAAGACCTTCATCAGCAACGGTGGCCTCGCCGACCTGGTCGTCGTGGCCGTCAAGACCGACCCGCAGCAGCGGGCCGCCGGCATCTCCCTGCTGGTCTGCGAGGTGGGCGGCGGCCCGGACGGCTTCCGGCGGGGCCGGCTGCTGTCCAAGATCGGGCTGCACGGCAACGACACCGCCGAGCTGTTCTTCGACGGCCTGCGGGTGCCGGCGACGAACCTGCTCGGCGGGGCCGAGGGTCTCGGCTTCGCCCAGATGATGCGGCAGCTGCCCCAGGAACGCCTGGTCATCGGCGTCGGCGCGGTCGCGGCGATGCAGCGGGCGGTGGAGCTGACCACGGCGTACGTCAAGGAACGCACCGCCTTCGGCAAGCCGCTGATCGACCACCAGAACACCCGGATGGTGCTGGCCGAGTGTGCCACCCGGACCCGGGTCAGCCGGGTCTTCCTGGACGACTGCATCAGTCGGCACGACCGGGGCGAGCTGGACGTGGCCACCGCGGCGATGGCGAAGGCCTGGCTCACCGAGGGGCAGTGCGAGATCGTCGACCGCTGCCTGCAGCTGTTCGGCGGTTACGGGTACACCACCGAGTACCCGATCGCCCGGATGTACGCCGACGCCCGGGTGCAGAAGATCTACGGCGGCACCAACGAGATCATGAAGGAGCTGATCGCCCGTGCCCTCTGACCGCGACCCCCCCGGCACCGGGCCGCTGGCCGGGGTACGGGTGGTGGAGCTGGCCAGTCTGGCACCGGCGCCGTTCGGCTGCCTGGTGCTGGCCGACCTCGGCGCCGACGTGGTGCGGGTCGACCGGCCGGACGGCCCCGGCCCGGGACGGCTGGCCGCCCCGACGACCGGGCCGCTGCACCGGGGCCGGCGGGTCACCGCGCTGGACCTGAAGTCCCCCGCCGGGGTGGCCGACCTGTTGCGTCTGGTCGAGCGAGCCGACGTGCTGGTCGAGGCGTACCGGCCGGGGGTGGCCGAGCGGCTCGGCTTCGGCCCGCAGGCCTGCCGGGAGCGCAACCCCCGACTGGTGTACGCCCGGCTGACCGGCTGGGGCCAGGACGGCCCGCTGGCCGCCCGCGCCGGGCACGACATCGACTACATCGCGGTGGCCGGTGCGCTGGAGCCGCTGGGCCGCCCCGGCGAACGCCCGCACGCCCCGCTGAACCTGCTCGGCGACTTCGCCGGGGGCGGGATGCTGCTCGTCACCGGCGTGCTGGCCGCGCTGCTGGAACGGGAACGCTCCGGCCTCGGCCAGGTGGTCGACGCCGCGATGGTCGACGGGTCGGCGCTGCTCACCGCGTTCCTGCACGGGATGATCGCCGCCGGCCGGTGGTCCGCGCCGCGCGGCGGCAACCTGCTCGACGGTGGTGCCCCGTTCTACGACACCTACCGCACCGCCGACGACCGGTTCGTGGCGGTGGGCGCGCTGGAGCCGGCGTTCTACGCCGCGCTGCTGGCCGGGCTGGGTCTGGCCGACGACCCGGAGCTGCCCGCCCAGTACGACCCGGGCGGCTGGCCTGAGCTGCGCCGCCGGTTCACCGCCCGGTTCGCCGCGCGCACCCGCGACGAGTGGACGGCGGTCTTCGCCGACCTCGACGCGTGTGTCGCACCGGTGCTCGCCCCCACCGAGGCGCACCGCCACCCGCACAACGCCGCCCGGGGCACGTTCGTACGGGTGGGGGGCGAGGTCCAGCCGGCGCCGGCACCCCGGTTCGGGCGGACACCGGCGCCCCCGCCCCGCCCCGCTCCGGACCCGGGGGATCCGCTGGACGTCGCCACGGTCATCGACGGCTGGCCCACCCTCCCCTGACATCGCCCGGCGGTGGTGCGCGCCTCGACGATCAGCCGCTGCTGACCGTCCCGACACCGGGATCGCCCCGACACCGGGATGTCAGCCGGTGTCGGCCGCGTGTCGGCGTGGTGTCAGCCGGCCGGCGCACGCTTCCCGGCATGACAACTGAGCTGATGATCGAGGCCGAGGGTCTGGTCAAGACCTTCGGGCGCACCCGGGCGCTGCGAGGGGTGGACCTCGCCGTACCCCGGGGGACGGTGCTCGGGGTCCTCGGCCCCAACGGGGCCGGCAAGACCACCGCCGTACGCATCCTGTCCACGCTGCTGACCCCGGATGCCGGCACCGCCCGGATCCACGGCCTCGACGTGGTACGCCAGGCCGAACGGGTCCGGCAGTCCATCGGCCTCACCGGCCAGTACGCCTCGGTCGACGAGGACCTGACCGGGCGGCAGAACCTGGAGCTGTTCGGCACCCTGCTGGAGCTCGGTCGGGCCGGTGCCCGGCGGCGGGCCACCGAACTGCTCGAGTGGTTCGACCTGACCGCCGCCGCGCACCGACCGGCCAAGACCTACTCCGGGGGCATGCGGCGGCGGTTGGACCTGGCCGCCAGCCTGGTCGGCTCGCCGGAGGTGATCTTCCTGGACGAGCCGACGACCGGCCTCGACCCGGCCAAGCGCGAGGACATGTGGGACGTGGTCCGCTCACTGGTCGCCGACGGGGCGACCGTGCTGCTCACCACTCAGTACCTGGAGGAGGCCGACGCGCTCGCCGACGCGATCACGGTGATCGACCACGGCCGGGTCATCGCGCACGACACCCCGGACGGGCTCAAGCGGGTCGTCGGCGGGCAGACCCTGGAGGTCCGGCCGACCGATCCGGCGCAGCTGGCCCCGACGGCGGCGATCCTGTCCCAGGTGGGCTCCGGCGCACCCGCCGACGAGATCCGCCGGGGCGTGCTCGCGGTGCCGGTAGCCGACGACTCCGCGTTGACCGAGAGCGTGGCCCGGTTGGCCACCGCCGGCATCGCGGTCACCGAACTGTCCCTGCACCTGCCGAGC
The DNA here is from genome assembly GCF_055517075.1 of Micromonospora sp. DSM 43699. NCBI lineage: Bacteria > Bacillati > Actinomycetota > Actinomycetes > Micromonosporales > Micromonosporaceae > Micromonospora > Micromonospora sp. DSM 43699. Next base: position 62,060 of record NZ_JBTMMT010000010.1, on the reverse strand, counting down.
CTCGACGAGGTCTTCTTCACCCTCACCGGCCGCACCGCGGCCGACGACGACACCACCCGTACGGAGGTCGCCGCATGAGCACCCTGACCGGTATCCCGCCGAGGACCAGCCCGAAGCTGTCCACGGTGGCGGCGAACCCCCGGCCGCTGCGGCTGCTGCGACACTCGCTGGCCCTGGCCAAGCGCAGCCTGATCAAGACCTGGCGTACCCCCGAGGCGCTGATCGACGTCACCCTGCAACCGGCGCTCTTCCTGGTCATCTTCGTGTACGTCTTCGGTGGCGCGGTCGCCGGCTCCACCCACGACTACCTCCAGTTCCTGCTGCCCGGCATCCTGGCGCAGACCATCGCCACCGGCTGCATCGCGATCGGGGTGAACCTCAACGCCGACATCGCCAAGGGCATCTTCGACAGGTTCCGGTCACTGCCCGTCCCCCGTTCCGCACCACTTGTCGGCGCGGTGCTGGGCGACGTGGTGCGGTACGTGATCGTCACCGGGTCCACCCTCGCGATCGGCTACGTGATGGGCTTCCGGGTCGAGTCCGGCCCGCTGCGGGCGGTCGCCGGCTGCCTGCTCGCGGTGGTGTTCGCGCTCTGCCTGAGCTGGCTGCCGGTCTTCGTGTCCATGAAGGTGCGTACGCCGGGCGCGGTGCAGGGACTGATGTTCGCGCTGATCATGCCGCTGAGCTTCGCGTCCAACGTGTTCGTCGGGGCCGGCACCCTGCCGGGCTGGATGCAGGCCGTGGTGGCCGTCAACCCGTTGACCCACCTGGTGACGGCGATGCGCGGACTGTTCCTCGGCACCCCGGTCGGCAACCACGTGTGGTGGACGCTGCTCTGGTGCGCCGGCTTCGTGGTGGTGTTCATGCCACTGGCGCTGCGGGCGTACCGTCGGAAGGTCTGACCAGGCCGAGCAGGTCGTCCATCAGCTCGTGGATGCGGGTGGCGGCCAGCCCGGGTTGGCGGGCCCGCCAACCGGCCAGCAACGGTTCCCGCCACTGCTCGTCCCCGAGCGCGGCGGTGAGCCGTTCGCCGGTGCCGGGCGGGAAGAACGTCGTCGAGTTGCTGCCCAGCCGGACGCCGAGCACGAACAACTCCCGCGCGGTCTCGACGTCGTCGCGGCAGGCGGCGAGCTCGGCGCCGCCCAACGCCCACGTCCCGATCACCGGCAGGTCCCGGGAGGACAGCGCCTCGACGCCGGCCTGGGCCAGCAACCCGACCGCCCGGACGTCGGCGGTACGCCGGGCGGTCGGCCACACCTGGGCGACCCGCAGGTGGAACACCGCCACCGCGACCCGCAGCACCACCCGGGGCTGCGGCGGCGAACCGGTCCATCCGGCCAGCGCCCTGGTCACCGCGTCGGCGTGTTCCAGCGCCTCGGCGTACCGGCCGCGTCGCCAGGCGAGCTGGGCCAGCCCGAGGCACGCCTGGGCGGTGTCCAGCTCCTCGCCCTGGCCCGGTGTCGCGGTCTCCCCCAGTCGTTGCTCGGCCGCCGGGTCTCCGGCCAGGGCGAGCTGCACGTCCAGCAGCACCCGGATCGACCGGGAATCCTGGGTGGCGCCGATCAGGTCCATGTGGTGCACGCTGCGGGCCAGCCACTCGATGGCCCGGTCACCGTCGGGCGCGGTCAGCGCGTGCCCGACGGCCTGCGCCGCCATCCCCATCCCCCAGTGGTCGCCGGCCGCCTCGAACCGCTGGTACGCCTGCTCGGCGTCGGCCACGGACTCCTCCGGCAGGCCACCGCTGTCCCGGGCCGCCGCCCGGGCGAACAGGCCGAACCCCTGCACGTACGGGTCCGGATGGGCGATCAACACCGCGGCTCCCGGCAGGACGTGGTCCGGATCGAGCTGGTCGAAGGCAGCCAACGCCGAGGCGAGCGCGGTCAGCCGGGAGGAGACCTCCCGGGGCCGCTCCGCCAGGAGCCGGCGCAGGGCCCGCCGGGCGAGCACGGCGAGCCGGAGCGGGCCGCTGATGCCGGCGTTGACCGCGATCAGCAGGCAGGTCCAGGCGAGCCGGTCGGCCTCGGGCAACGGGCGACCGCTGGCCCGGCCGGACAGGATCGCCGAGCCGACCCGCCGGTCGGGATCGTCGAGGTGCAGCAGGCCCCGGGCCCACCCGGAAACCTCCAGGTGCAGGCCGCGCACGGCCCAGAGATGGAGCAGCGCGGTGGCGACGTCGACGGCGGCCGGCTCGTCGTCGTGCCCGAGCGCCCAGCGCAGGCCGGCGACGAGGTTGTCGTGCTCGGTGGCGCAGCTGGCGAACGCGTCGAGCTGACCGGGGCCGATGAACCGGTCGGCGAACCCGACCGCCTGCTCCCGGGCCCAGCCGACCAGGCCGGCCATCGCCACGTCGCGTTCACCGGCCGCGTCGAGGCGGGCCTCGCCGTACTCCCGGACGGTCTCCAGCATCCGGTAGCGGGGCGGGCCGTCCCCCTCGACCAGGGTCAGCAGGGACTGTTCGACAAGTGTCGCCAGACCACGTCGGACGGCGGCGGACCCGGCGACGGCGGCGGCGAGGTCGGCGGTGAACGGGGCGGGGACCACCGCGACCCGTTGGAGCAGGTCCCGGTCGGCGGGCGCGAGCAACTCCCGGCTCCAGTCGACCATCGCCCACAGGCTCGCGTGCCGTTCCGGCAGGCCGCGCAGTGCGGCGTCGAGCAGCGCGAAGCGGTCGGTCAGCCCGGCGAGCACGTCGTCGATCGGCATGTGCCGCAACCGCGCGGCGGCCAGTTCGAGGGCCAGCGGCAGGTTGTCGAGCCGGTGGCACAACTCCCGCACCCGGTCGGTGTCCCAGGTGGGCACCGCGCCACCGGCGCGGGCGCGGGACTCGATCAGCGCGAGCGCGTCGGCGTCGGGCAGCACGGCCAGCCGGTGGACCCGTTCGCCGACCAGGCCCAGCGGGGCCCGGCTGGTGGCCAGCACGGCGACCTCCGTCGGGGCGACCGCGACCAGGTCCGCGACGACGGTCGCCACGGTGTCCAGGAGGTGTTCGCAGTTGTCCAGCACGACCAGGCCGTCGAGGTCCGGTGCCAGGGCGCGCAGTCGCTCCCCCGGGTCGAGCACCCGTCGTTCCAGGCCCAGCGCGCCGCCGGTCGCCGTGGTGTCCGCCCCGCCGAGGGCCGCGAGCACGGTGGGCAGCACCTCCTCGGGTGCGCGCAGGCCGGCGAGTTCGATCACCCGGGCAGGCCGTCCGGCCGCCGCCGCCCGACGGGTCACCTCGGCGGCGAGCCTGGTCTTGCCCGCGCCCCCGGTCGCCACGATGGTCACCAGGGCCGCCTCGGTGAGCGCCGCCGTCACCGTCTCGACGTCCCGTTCCCGACCGACCAAGGCGGTCGTCGGTCGTCGCCACGCGGCGGGCAGGTCGGCCCGGGGCGGAGCAGCCGGCGGTGTCGTGGCGGCCGGGCCGGTCAGCTCGCCGCGCAACAACGCCAGGTGCGCCTGGGTGATCACCGGGGACGGGTCGACGCCGTACCGGTCGGCCAGTTCGGCGCGGAGCCCTTCGACCACCTCCAGCGCCTCGGCGTCGCGTCCCTGGGCGGCGAGTACCCGGACCAGCAGCGCCGCCGACGGCTCGTCCGGCGGGGTACGCGCGACGAGCCGCCTCAGGTCGACCTCGTCGTACGGTCCCGCGCCGGCGAGGGCCACCTCGGCGCGCAGTGCGGCGACGTCGGCGAACAGCCGGGTGGTCTCGGCGGTGTCCAGCTCCGGGACCTCGGGGAACCGGGCGCGGGCCGCATCGGCGGTTCCCCGCGCCGCCGGTACGTCACCGGCACGCAGCTCGGCACGCCCCCGTTCGACCAGGGCACGGGCCCGTACCGAGTCGACGGTCACCTGGTCGAGGGGCAGCCGGTAACCCCCCGGCACAGCTACCACCGGCAGCCCGAGCCGGCGGGCCCGGGACATCAGCGCCTGCACCGCACCGGCCGCGTCGTCGGGCGGGGTGCCGTCCCACACCGCGTCCACGAGCAGCGGGATGGAGACCGCCCGGCCCCGGGCGTCGACCAGGGCGCGGACGACTGCGGCGAGCCGTTCGCCCCGGACCGGCCGCCCGTCGACGGCGAGCGGGCCGAGGATGGTGATCTGCACGGGTCCAGCATTCCTCACCCGGATGTCGGGCTGTCGCCCGTCCCGTCATCGGCGGCGGGTGCGCCGCGCCCTGCCGGCCCCGACCAGCGCCACCAGCAGTCCGGCGACGATCACCCCGACCCCGAGCAGCAACGACCGGACGCCACCGGCACCGGCACCGGAGTCGGCGGCGTCCACCGCGTCCCGCGCCGGGGTGGACGGCGACCTGTCGGCCGGTGCGGGCACGTCCGGGGATGCGGCGGGCGGGGAGGACACCGGTGACGCAGGTCCCGCCGGCAGGGCGTAGCGCAGGACCGTCGGCCGGGTTCCGGGGGGCTGGTCGGCGGTCTCGGAGACGGTGAGCAGCCACCGGCCGTCCCCGGAGTAGCTGACCGACTCGCCCTGCGGCTCGTCGGGCAGCGCGACGACCCGGGGCGTACCGGTGGTCAGCGCGGCCACCACGTCGCCGTCGGTGACGTCGAACTCGAACGCGTCGGCATAGGTGCGCAGCACCACCCGCCGGCCGTCCGGCGCGGTGGCCCCGCCGGTGACCAGTCGACGGCCGAAGAACGAGTACGGGTTCGCGGTCGTGGTGGCCGGCAACCGCAGCTGCCCCGCACGCGCCAACGGCACCGTCACGCCGGCCCGCAACGGCCCGGTCGGGACGTACACACCTGCCTCTCCGCCCTGCTTGGTCACCACCACCGGCCGGCCGTCCCCGTCGACCAGCAGCGCCTCCGCGTCGTGCGCGCCGTCGGGGTACGTCAACCGGTGCAGCACCGGCCGGCGGGCCCCGGGGGACAGCTTCCACAACCCCACCGTCGCGCGGGTCCGGTCGTTGTCACCGATGTCGGCCACCCAGATCGTCCCGTCCGCGCCGACCACCAGGTCCTCGGTGTCGCGGGGCCGCGACGGGTAGGCCACCGTACGCACCACCGCGCAGCGGGCGTCGAGGAAGAAGATCCGCCGCCGGGACGCCTCGTCGGAGCCGTCGTTGACCATCACGAAACCGGATTCGGTGGCCACCATCCCGGAGATCTCGGTCAACCGCTCGTCGCGTACCTGGCACACCGGGGTCGCCGCAGCCGCCAGCGCAGGGCCCGGCAAGGCCGCCTGCGCAGGGCCCGGGACTACGGTGAGCGCGGCGAGCACGGTCGACCAGCCGGCCCGTGCGGGCGGCCATCCTCGCCTCGTCATCGATTTCTCCCCCGCCGCACCGGTGCCGGTGACCCGCCGCCGAAGATCCGCAGACAAGGAGCTTGTCCGCTCACCGTCCGCCCCGTCAACGTCTCCCCCGGGGCGATCCGCTGAGGCGTACGCCACCGCGCCGGAACACCGTACGGGCCGGTACGTGCGGCGGTCGGTGACTAGCCTGATGCGGTGCCCCCACACCTGCCCCACCCGGACCCCGGCACTCCGGACACGGCGGGGCCGCTGCGGTACATCTGGTGGCTGGTCCGCTGCCAACCGGGGCGGGTGCTGCGCGGCGCGTTCTTCGGGACGGTCTGGATGGTGGGGCTCTCGGTGCGGCCCTACCTGATCGCCCGGGCCGTCGACGACGGGCTGCGGACCGGCGACACCCGGGCGCTGCTGGGCTGGGTCGCCGCGATCGTCGCCGCCGGGGTGGCGGTGGCCTGGCTGGGCGTCATGCGGCACCGGACCATGACGTTCATCCGTGAGGACGCCAGCGCCCGTTCGGCAGCCGTGCTGCTGCGTCAGCTCGCCCGGACCGGTGCGGTGCTGCCCCGCCGGCTCGCCGCCGGTGACGTCGCCACCGTCGGCGGGTACGACATCGTGCGTACCTCCCAGGTGCTCACGATCACCGGTCCCGGGGTGGGCGCCGTGCTGGCGTACGCGGTCGCCGCCGTGGTGCTCTGGTCGATCGACCCGCTGCTGGCGCTGGTGACGCTGCTGGGGGTGCCGGCGGTCGCGCTGGCCATCGGGCCGTTGCTGCGCCGGTTGGAGCGGGCCGAGTCGGTCTACCGGCAGCAGCAGGGCGAGTTGACCACCCGGGCCGACGACATCGTGGCCGGTCTGCGGGTGCTCGCCGGGGTCGGCGGTCGGCACCTGTTCGCCCGCCGGTACGCCGCGCGGTCGCAGCGACTGCGGGCCGAGGGGTACCGGGTGGGCGCGGTACTCAGCTGGGTCGACGCGCTGACCATCGTCGTCCCCGGCGTCTTCCTCGCCGCGGTGGTGTGGCTGGCCGCCCGGATGGCCGCCGAGGGTGGGATCACCGTCGGGCAACTGGTGGCCGTCTACGGGTACGTGGCGGTGCTCGTGGTGCCGGTCTGGTTCCTGCTGGAGGGCAGCTACCAGCTGATCCAGGGGCGGGTCGCCGCCCGGCGGATCGTCGACCTGCTCCGGCTCACCCCCGACCCGGTGGGCGGCCCGGCGACCCGCGCCGCCCCGGACGGCCCGGCCGAACTGCACGACCCCGACAGCGGACTGACGGTCACCCCGGGTCGCCTGGTCGGCGTCGCCGCCGACGACCCGGCCGACGCGGTGGCCCTGGCCGACCGGCTGGGCCGCTACGTCACCAGCACGGTCACCTGGGGCGGGGTACCGCTGACCAGCGTCGGGCTCGACGAGGTACGGGCCCGGATCCTGGTCGCCGACCACGACGGGTACCTCTTCGCCGGCACGCTGCGACAGATCCTGCGTGGCCCGGACGACGCCGTCGACGACGTCCGGATCGACGCGGCACTGCACGTGGCGTCGGCCCGCGACGTCGCCGAAGGGCTGCCCGACGGCCTCGACACCCCGATCGGTGACCGGGCCCGTACCCTCTCCGGCGGTCAGCGGCAACGGGTCCGGCTGGCCCGCGCCCTGGTCGCCGACCCGGAGGTGCTGATCCTGGTGGACCCGACGTCGGCGGTGGACGCGCACACCGAGGCCCGGGTGGCGCAGCGCCTGCGGCAGGCCAGGGCCGGCCGGACCACTGTCCTGCTGACCACCTCGCCGGTGTTGCTCGGCCACGCCGACACGGTCGCCCACCTGTGCGGCGGTCGGGTCACCGGCACCGGCCCGCACACTGCGCTGCTGGCCGACGACGCGGGATACCGACGGCTGGTGTCCCGCACCGGCGGGACCGACGACGAGCCGGTCGTACGATGACGAAACTCCCGGTCGCGGGCCCGGCGGTGGTCCGGCGGGCCGCCCGCGACGTGCTCGCCGGCGACCGGTGGGCGGTCGTCGGCGTGCTGGCGCTGCACGGTGCCGCCGCCCTCACCGGACTGGCAGCGCCGTGGCTGATCGGCCGGATCGTCGACGAGGTCACCGCCGGCGCCGGCACCGGCGCGGTGGACCGGTTGGCGCTCGCCAACGCCGGTTGCGTGTTGGCCCAGGGGTTGCTCGCCCGCTACGCCCAGTACGCCGGGCACCGGTTCGGTGAGCGGGCCGGGGCCCGACTGCGGGAGGACTTCGTGACCCGGCTGCTCGGCCTGCCCGTCTCCGTGGTGGAGCACGCCGGCACCGGTGACCTGGCCACCCGGGGCTCGGTGGACGTGTCCACGGTGGGCACCATGCTGCGCGACGTGGTGCCGGTGCTGGTCATCGCGGGAACCCAGCTGACGCTGCTGTTCGGCGCGGTGTTCCTGCTGGACCCGTTGCTCGGCCTGGTCGCGCTCGCCGGACTCCCGTCGATCTGGGCGGCGTCGCGCTGGTACCTGCGCCGGGCCACCCCGGCCTACCTGACCGAGGGGGCGGCGACGGCGGAGCTGACCGAGGCGCTGACCACGACCGCCGAGGGCGCGCGCACCGTCGAGGCGCTGCGGTTGGGCGATGGCCGGGTCGCCCACGGCACCGCCCGCATCGGCACGGTGTGGGCCGCCCGCCGCGCCACCCTCGCCCTGCGGTCGGTGGTCTTTCCGGTGGTGGAGGGCAGCTATCCGCTCCCGATCGCGGCCGTGCTGCTCACCGGGGGCGTCCTGCTGTCCCGGGGACGGGTCAGCCTGGGCGAGGTGGTCGCCGCCACGCTCTACCTGCAACAGGCGATCGAACCGCTGGACCGGCTGTTGCAGTGGGTGGAGCAGGCACAGCGCGGCATCGCCTCGTTCGCCCGGGTGCTCGGTGTCGGGCAGGTGCCACCCGAGCCGCGCGGCCGGTCGGCCGTGCCCGCCGGCCGGGCGGTGGAGGTGCGCGGGGTGACCTTCCGCTATGCCGGCGGCCCACAGGTGCTGCACGGCATCGACCTGACGGTCGCCCCGGGCGAACGACTGGCCGTGGTCGGCCCGTCCGGGGCGGGCAAGTCCACGCTGGCCCGGCTGCTCGCCGGGATCGACGTGCCCGGTCAGGGTGTGGTGAGCCTCGGCGGTGTCCCGGTCACCGACCTCGACCCGGCCGAGCGACGCCGCCGGATCGCCCTGGTCACCCAGGAACACCACGTCTTCATCGGCTCGCTGCGCGACAACCTGGCGTTCGCCGCGCCGGGTGTCACCGACGCCCGGATGCGGGCCGCGCTCGCCACGGTCGGCGCCGACTGGTACGCCGACCTGCCGGACGGTCTCGACACCGCGCTCGGCGACGGGGTGCGGGACCTAGGCCCGGCCGACGCCCAGCAGTTGGCGCTGGCCCGGCTCGTCCTCGCCGACCCCGACATCCTCGTTCTCGACGAGGCGACCGCCGCTCTGGACCCGACGACCGCCCGACGTACCGAACGGGCGCTCGGTGCGGTGCTGGCCGGACGGACGGTCATCGCCATCGCGCACCGGCTCAACACCGCGCACGACGCCGACCGGGTGGCGGTGCTGGAGGACGGCCGGATCACCGAGATCGGCAGGCACGACGACCTGGTCGCCGCCGACGGCGACTACGCCGCCCTCTGGCACTCCTGGCACCGCCGCTGAATCGACCCCGCCCCCGCCCCGGACGCCCCGGCCCGGCCCGGCGCAATTCCCTTGTCGTCGCGCCGGGCCGTGTCTACGGTGCGGTGATGCTCTCGCGACCACTGACCGTGACCTTCGATGCGCACCATCCGATCCGACCTGCACGCTTCTGGGCCGGCCTGCTCGGCCGCGACGTCGTCGAGGAGGTCGGCGGCGGAGTCCTGCTGCCCGGCACGGACACCCAGCTCGGCCTGCGGTTCGTGTCGAGCGGGACGGAGCAGGTCGGTCCGAACCGGCTGCACCTGCACCTGACCAGCGCCGACCCCGACGACCAGCAGCGGCAGGTGGCGACCGCGCTGGATCTCGGCGGCACCCACCTCGACGTCGGCCAGCGCCCCGAGGAGGGGCACATCGTGCTGGCCGATCCCGAGGGCAACGAGTTCTGCGTCATCGCGCCGGGCAACCGCTTCCTGGCCGGCTGCGGCCTGCTCGGCGAGGTCTCCTGCGACGGCACCCGGGAGGTCGGTCTCTTCTGGAGCGAGGCGTTGGGCTGGCCACTGGTGTGGGACCAGGACCAGGAGACCGCCGTCCAGTCACCGCACGGCGGGACGAAGGTCGCCTGGGGTGGTCCGCCGGTGGCCCCGAAGCAGGGCCGGAACCGGCAGCGCTTCGACCTCGCGCCCGACGGTGACCCGGAGGCGGAGGTCGACCGGCTGGTCGCGCTCGGGGCCGCCCGGGTCGAGGTCGGCGCGGACGGCGTCGTCGTACTGGCCGATCCGGACGGCAACGAGTTCTGCGTGACGGCGGGCTGAGCGCCACCCGGCCGCCGGATGATCTCGACGGGCGGCCCGGGTCTCGTACCGGTGGCGGGTCCTTCCGGCGCGACGGGCCGGCGACCGACGCTCGGTCACCGGTAGATCAGGTTTGGGATCCCGACAGCGTCACCGTGGTGAGCTCGCGCAGACCGGAGATGGTCAGGACGCTGTCCAGCAGCGGATTCGCCACCACCTCGAGGCGGTCGACGTGGGCGAACAACGCCGCGAGCGCGGCGCTGTCCAGATACTCCACGGCGGACAGGTCCACGGTCAGCCGGTGCCCGTCGACGACGGCGTCGGCGATCGCGGCCCGGAACAGGTCGGCGTTGCTCATGTCGATCTCACCGACGACGGTCAGCACCGGGGTACCGTCCGCCTGGAGGCCGGTGACCAGGTCCAGAGGCGTGTTCATGCGGGAATCCTCGTGTGCAGCTCGACGGTGGTGCCGGCATCGGTGGTCTGGATCTCGACGTGCGCCATCAACGCACGCATCAGGTTGATGCCGCGGCCCCGGTCGTGATCGATCTCGGGCACCTTCCACCGACCGGAGTCGGCCACCCTGACGAACAGGTCGGCACCGGCGGCCACGGCGAGCAGGCGGATCAGCCCGGGTCGGGCGTCGCGGTGGCCGTGCTCGACCGCGTTCGCGCAGGCCTCACCGGTGGCCACGAGCACGTCCTGGGCCAGGTGCGGGTCGGCGCCGGTACGACGCAGCCACTGTCGCAGGGTGGACCGCACCGGGGCCATCTGCGACCGGTCGGCGGGAAACGACAGCTCCAGCGGCGCTGGATGACGGTAGAGCAGCAGCGCGATGTCGTCGTAGCCGCCCTGCGGGGTCATCCGGCTCATCACCCGGTCGGCGAGCTGCTCCACCCCGGCGGTGTGGTCCTCCCGCACCGCGGAGGCGGCCTGCGCGATACCGGTGTCGAGCGACTGGCGGCGCCGTTCCACCAGACCGTCGGTGTAGAGCAGCAGCACGGCGCGGGGTGGGACGAGGCTCGTCGCGTCGGGACGACCGCCCCGGGACGGAATCCCCAACGGGCTGCCCCGCCCCCCGGCCAGCAGCTCGGTACGACCGTCGGGGTGGGTCAGGATCGCGGGCGGATGCCCGGCGCTGCTGTACGTCAGCTTCCCGGTCTCCGGGTCGAGGATGCCGCAGAACATCGTGGTGCAGGCCGCCCCGGGCAGCATCCGGGCGAACCGGTCCAGCGCGGTGAGCACCTGCGCCGGGCTGGACGCCTCCAGCAGCAGCGCCCGGCAGGCACTGCGCAGTTGCCCCATCACGGCAGCGGCGGGCAGACCCCGGCCGACGCAGTCGCCGACGACGATGCCGATCCGACCGTCCGGCAGGTTCACCGCGTCGTACCAGTCGCCACCGACCTCGAGCGGGCGGGTCGCCGGCTCGTACCGGACGGCGAAGCCGTCGGGCAGGTCGGCTGGGCCGAGGATGGCGCGTTGCAACGCCACCGCCACCTCACGTTGCTGGTCGGCGGCGTGGGCCCGCTGCAACGCCTGCCCGAGTGCCCCGCACAGAAGCAGCAGCAGCATCTGGTCCTCGGTGCCGAACCCCCGCGCCGGGTCGAGTTCGAGCCAGATCACCAGCGGCCCCTGCGGCGAGTCGACAGTGGTGCCGGCACCGGCCGGTCGAACACCGGTGGCCGGGTCGATGGTGATCCGCAACGGCGGCTGCGACCGGAGAGCGGTGATCGTGTCGCGGACCGGGCCGGGGAGCTGCGCCCAGTCGGAGGCGGCCGTGGCGGTCAACGTCGGTGCACCGCTCGCTTCCCAGTGGGCGGCGAGGACCCGACGGGCCTGCCACAGATGGCGCAGCTCCTCCACCCCGGCGTGCAACACCTCGGTGGTGCTGGCTGCCCGGGACAACCGCTGGTTGAGTGCGCTGAGGGCGGTTTCCCGCTGCACCGCGTACCGTTCGGCGGTGACGTCGCGGATGGTGCCGACCACCATCCGCCGGCCGTGGTCGTCGGTGACCGCGTTGAAGGCGACGGCCGTCCAGAGCCGGTGGCCGTCACGGTGTCGCAACGGCACCACGAAGGAGCCGTGGGGCACCGTCATGGCCTGGGCGAACGCGTCGGCCACCAACCGGTTCGCCGACGGGTCGGTCGTGCCGTCGGGCCACCACGGATAGCGCGGACGGTACGGCACGCCCTCCGGGCCGTACCCGAACAGGTCGGCGAAGGCGGTGTTCATCTCGACCAGCGCGCCGTCGGCGTCGAGGACGAAGAAGCCCTCCTGCAACGAGTTGATCATCGCGGCCCGCCAGTTGGCGTGGTGGTTGCGCAACCGGGCCAGGTCGACGTTGGCCCGGACCCGGGCCAACAGTTCCTCGGCGGAGAAGGGCTTGACGAGGTAGTCGTCGGCACCGGCCTCCAACCCCTCGACGGCTGCCTCCTGGCCGGCGCGGGCCGACAACAGCAGCACCGGCACCCCCATGGTGCGGGGCTCCGCGCGGAGCGCGGCGACCAGTTCGAGGCCGTCCAGGCCGGGCATCATCACGTCGCTGACGATCAGGTCGGGCAGCTCGGTCCGGGCGCGGGCCAGGGCGGCGTACCCGTCGCCCACCGCGGTGACGTCGTAGCGCGAACGCAGCAGGCGGTGCAGGTACTCGCGCATGTCGGCGTTGTCGTCGGCGATCAGCACCCGGGGCCGGTCGGCGCCGGCGTCGTCGGGCCGGTGCGGGTCGGGCAACGGCCGGTCGCCGGTGTCGTCGGCGGGCAGCCAGCGCAGCGCCTCCCGGACGAACGGTTCGGCGCTGTCCGACGTCGCCGGCGTCGCGGTGCCGGTGACGACGTGCTCGGCGGGCAGGTGGGCGACGCCGAACGGGAGCCGGACGGTGAAGGTGGTGCCCACGTCCGGGGCACTGTCGACGGTGATCGTGCCGCCGTGCAGGCCGACCAACTCCTTGACCAGGGCCAGTCCGATACCGCTGCCCTCGTGGGACCGGGACCGGGCCTGCGGCACCCGGTGGAAGCGCTCGAACAACCGGGGGATCTCGTCGGCCGGCACCCCGATGCCGGTGTCGGCGATCTGCACCGCCGGTATGCCGTCGTGCTCGGCCACCGAGACCCGGATGCCACCGTGGAAGGTGAACTTCAGGGCGTTGCTGAGCAGGTTGAGGACCACCTTCTCCCACATCGCCCGGTCGACGTGGACCGGCCGGGACAGTGGTGGGCAGTCCACGTCGAGGGTGAGGCCGGCACGTTCGACCGCCGCCCGGAACACGCTGGCCAGCTCGGCGGTGAACCGGGCCAGGTCGACCGGCTCGTAGCTGGCCTGCATCCGGCCGGCCTCGATGCGGGAGAAGTCGAGCAGCGCGGTGACCAGCTTGCCCAGCCGCAGCGCGTTGCGGTTGATGACCTCCAGCTCGGCGCGAACCTGCTCGTCCTGGTCGCCCAGGCGGGCGCGCAACTCCTGCAACGGTCCGTTGATCAGGGTGAGCGGGGTACGGAACTCGTGGCTGATGTTGGAGAAGAACGCCGTCTTCGCCCGGTCCAGCTCCACCAGCTCCTCGGCCCGCTGCTGCTGCACCTCGTAGGCCACCGCGCCGTTGATCAACGCGGCGGTCTGCTGGGCCACCAGGTCGAGGAAGGTGCGGTAACCGTCGTCGAGCGCCCGGCCGGCGCTGGCGGCCAGGACGATGACGCCGATGTCCTCGGCACCGGTCTCGCCGTGCAGCGGCAGCACCACCGCCTCGGTCGGTGCGGTCTGCCAACCACCGGTAGGCAGCTCACCGACGCTGGTGAGGACGTCGGTGAGCTGGGCCGGCAGGCCGTCAGCGAGGACGGTGGCCACCGGCCACACCGGCGGAGCCGCCCCGGTGGACCGGTCGACCTCACCGGCCAGGGTGCTGGCGGCCAGACTCAGGTCACCGTCACCGGTACGCAGGTGCACCGCCGCGTACGGCACGTCGACCCCGGCCCGGCCGAGCGAGGTGGCGACCAGTTCACACGCCTCCCCCACGGTGCGGGCGGTGCCGGCCTGCGCGCCCAGGTCCTGCAACGCGGCGAGCCGGCGTTGGCCGATCACCCGCTCGGTGGTGTCGCTGACCGCGGTGAAGACACCGCGTACCACACCGTCGTCGTCGTGCAGCGGGCTGTAGGAGTACGTCCAGTAGGTCTCCTCCCAGTACCCGTGCCGGTTCATCGGCAGCAGCAGGTCCTCCGACCAGGTCGCCTCGCCGGTCTCCACCACGCCGCGCAGCATCGGCCCGATGATCTCCCAGATCTCGGGCCACACCTGGTCACCCGGCTTGCCCAGCGCGGGGTGTTTGCTGCCGAGCAGCGGGCCGTAGGCGTCGTTGTAGATGAACCGCAGCTCCGGCCCCCACCACACGATCATGGGGAAGCGGGAGGTCAGGCAGATCCGGGTGGCCGTACGCAGACTCGCCGGCCATTCGTCGACCGGGCCGAGCGAGGTGGCGGACCAGTCGAAGGCACGCATCCGCGCCGCCATCTCACTGGTGCCGGTGAACACGGAACGCCACGCCTCAGCTTCGGCCATCGCCGCCCTGTCCTCCCGCACGTCTCGCGCAGGGACGACCCCGTGTCCGCAGGTCGTCGCCGGCCACCGGCAGAGTCTCCTGCCGTTGCGGCACAGCATGCCGTATGAGCAGCCGGAGCAGAAATCGGGCACCGCCCCCGGCGGGGTCGAGCGGGGAACCCGATCCACCGACCGTTGGTCCGCCCGATGGCAGCCGACCGCGCCGCCGGGCCGCGCCGCGCCGCGCCGCGCCGCGCTCGATCCACGATGTAGTGGGATCCGAAGGGGCCGAGGCCACTACATCCTGGATCGAGCGCGGTGGCGCAGTGGGCGCGGTGGCGCAGTGGCGCGGTGGCGCGGTGACGCGGTGACGCGGTGACGCGGTGACGCGACATCTGCCTGGCGCCGGCGTCGGCGTGCCCGACCGGCCGGCGGACAGTCGTTTCGGGAAAGTTTCGAATTCCCCACCGTCCGGCGGTACGCCTCGACACCGCCGCACGGCGAACGGCGGGCGCGGACCGGCCGAACCGCCGATCCGGCCAGGCCGACCCCCGACTTCCGAAACTTTCGGGCTATGCTGCCCGCGGGCGCGTGACTGTGAGGAGATGGGCATGGCGGAGGACCGGGCGACGCTGTCGGAGATCGCGACGGCCGCGGGGGTGTCCGTCCCCACCGTCTCGAAGGTGCTCAACGGTAGACCCGACGTCGCCCCGGCGACCCGGCGTCGCATCCAGGACCTGCTCGACAGGCGGTCGTACACCGCCCGCCGGGCGCCCTCGATGCCCGGTGCCGCCGGCCTCATCGACCTGGTCTTCCGGGATCTCGGCAGCCCCTGGGCGATGCAGATCCTCGACGGCGTCGAGGAGTTGGCCTACCGGGCCGGCGTCGGTGTGGTGGTCTCCGCCGTGCACGGCCGCAGCCGCAGCCGCCCCGACCGACGGTGGATCGAACAGCTCTCCAAGCGCCGCTGCGACGGGGTGCTGCTCGTGCTCTCCGACCTGTCCCCCAGCCAGCAGGGTCAGCTCAACGAGCTCGGCATCCCGGTGGTCATCATCGACCCGGCCGGCCAACCCGGCGCCGGCATCCCCTCGGTGGGCGCGACCAACTGGTCCGGGGGCGTGGCCGCCGCCGAACACCTGCTCGACCTGGGCCACCACCGGATCGCCGTGATCGGCGGGCCACCGACCGTGCCGTGCAGCCGCGCCCGGGTCGACGGGTACCGGGCCGCGATGAACGCCGCCAACCGCAAGATCCCCGCCGGGTACGTCCGGCACGGCGACTTCACCTCCCCGTCGGGCTATCGGGAGATGAACGCCCTGCTTGACCTCGCCCAACCGCCCAGCGCCGTGTTCGCCTGCGCCGACGAGATGGCGTTGGGCGCCTACGAGGCGCTCTACGAGCGCGGCGCCCGGGTTCCCGACGACATCAGCATCGTCGGCTTCGACGACCTCGACTCCGCCCGCTGGGCCGCCCCGCCGCTGACCACCGTCCGCCAGCCGCTGGCCGAGATGGCCGGCATGGCGACCCGGATGCTGTTGTCGCTGATCGCCGGGGAGGGGCTGGACAGCCATCGGATCGAGCTGGCCACCCCGCTGATCGTCCGGCACAGCACCCGACGCCTGCCCTGATCCCACCCGCGCCGAAACCGCAACGCCACGACCACGTCGAAAGCGCAACGCCACGCCTGGAACGCCGACGGTCAGCCGGCCGTCGCCGCCGCGGCCCGACCGGCGGTACGGCCGGAGAAGAGACAGCCGCCGAGGAAGGTGCCCTCCAGCGCGCTGTAGCCGTGCATGCCCCCGCCACCGAAGCCGGCGACCTCGCCTGCGGCGTACACCCCGCCCAGCGGTTCCCCGTCCGGGCGCAGCACCCGGGCGGACAGGTCGGTGTGCAGCCCGCCGAGACTCTTGCGGGTGAGCACGTGCAGCTGGACCGCGATCAGCGGGCCGGCCGCCGGGTCGAGCAGCCGGTGCGGGGCGGCCACCCGGATCAGCCGGTCACCCCGGTAGCGACGGGCCCCCCGGATCGCGGTGAGCTGGGCGTCCTTGCCGAACGGGTGGGCGACCTCGCGGTCGCGCGCCTCGACCAGGGCGGTCAGCGCGGTGGTGTCGAGTTGCGGTCCGCCGGTCTCGGTGGCCAGCTTGTTCATCCCGGCCACCAGCTCCGGCAGGGTGTCGGCGACGACGAAGTCGGCCCCGTGCCGCTTGAACGCCTCCACCGGCCCGGGTGCGCCCGGCCGGACCCGTTGCAGCACCTGCCGTACGCTGCGGTTGGTCAGGTCCGGGTTCTGCTCGGAGCCCGACAGCGCGAACTCCTTCTCGATGATCTTCTGGGTGAGCAGGAACCAGCTGTAGTCGTGGCCGGTGGCGCGCAGGTGCCGCAGGGTGGCCAGGGTGTCGAAGCCGGGGAACAACGGCGCCGGCAGCCGGGCCCCGGTGGCGTCGAGCCACAGTGAGGACGGGCCGGGCAGGATCCGGATGCCGTGTTCGGGCCAGACCGGGTCCCAGTTGCGCAGCCCCTCGGTGTAGTGCCACATCCGGTCCGGATTGATCACCTGCCCACCGGCGGTCTCGGTGATGGCGAGCATCCGCCCGTCGACGTGGGCGGGGACCCCGGCGACCATCCGGGTCGGCGGGGTGCCGAGCCGGGCCGGCCAGGCCTGCCGGACCAGGTCGTGGTTGCCGCCGATGCCACCCGAGGTGATGATCACCGCCTGCGCGCCGTGGCTGAAGTCGCCGACGACCTCCCGGGAGCTGCTGCGCCCGCGCGGCGCGTCGTCGGGGGCGAGGACCGCGCCGCGTACCCCGGTGACCACGCCGCCGGTGGTGACGAGTTCGTCGACCCGGTGCCGGAACGCCAGCGTCACCCGGCCCTGCGCGACGGCGTCGTGGACCCGCCGGGCGAACGGCTCGACCACGCCGGGGCCGGTGCCCCAGGTGACATGGAACCGGGGTACCGAGTTGCCGTGCCCGTGGGCCGCTCCCCCGCCCCGCTCCGCCCAGCTCACCACCGGGAAGACCCGGTGACCCATCGACCGCAGCCAGGCCCGCTTCTCCCCGGCGGCGAAGTGCACGTACGCCTGCGCCCAGCGGCGCGGCCAGTGGTCCTCCGGCCGGTCGAACGCGGCGCTGCCGGTCCAGTCCTGCCAGGCCAGCTCGACCGAGTCACGGATGCCCATCCGCCGCTGCTCGGGCGAGTCGACGAAGAAGAGCCCGCCGAACGACCAGAAGGCCTGCCCACCGAGGTTGTCCGCCGATTCCTGGTCGAGCAGCTGCACCCGACGGCCCGCGTCGGCGGCCTCGACGGTGGCGACCAGGCCGGCCAGGCCGGCACCGATCACGATGACATCCGTGTCCATCCGCCGACCCTACGTACGAGGGTGCCAAAATTATCAGTGCCGGGGCGCAGAATCCGCCTCCGTAGTTGTCACCTGGATGACAAAGGGAGGCCGTCCGTGTCGGATGCCCTGCTCGACATCGCGCCCGGCCTCGCCGGTCTCGCACCTGCAGTCGGCGACCACCTGCGGGGGCTGCGCGGGCCTCTGCACGAGCGGATCCTCGGCACCGTCCGGGCCGCGATGGCTGCCCAGGGCCGGTCGCTGACCGGTGGACAGGGGCAGGGGCTGGCCCTGGGGGTGCAGACCGCCGTCGACACCTTCGTCGACGCGGTCGCCGACCCCGGCCGGGAGCTGACCGGCACCCGGGAGGTGTTCCACGCCCTGGGCCGCACCGAGTACCGCGAGGGCCACCGGGTGGACGCGCTACGCACCGTGCTGACCCTCGGGGCCCGCGACATCTGGGCCTTCCTGGTGGAACACGCCACCGCAGCGACCCGGGTCGCCACCCGGCAGGCCGGGCCCGCCACCGCGCCGACCGGCGGGGGCATCGGCCCGGCACCCGCCGACCTGTATGTGATCGCCGGGGCGCTGTTCGGCTACGCCGACGCGCTGGCCGGTGCCGCCGCCGAGGGGTTCCTCGACGAGCAGCGGGACACCGCCCAGGACTGGGCCACCATCCGACGTCGCCTGGTCACCCTGCTCGTGCAGCCCGATCCGCCGACCGAGGCGGTGCTGCACGCCGCCGCCGACGCGGCCCGCTGGCCGTTGCCGGCGACCGTGGCGGTGCTCAGCGTGGACGGCACCGACGCCGAGCACCTGGCCCGGGGCATCGGTGCGGGCGCGGTGGCCGCCGTCATCGGCGACGCCGTCCGGGTGGTGCTGCCCGATCCCGGTACCCCGGGTCGGCTCGACCGGGCCCGGCAGGCGCTGGCCGGGCGGCGGGCGGTGCTCGGGCCGGCGGTGCCGCGGCACCGGGCGCGGTTGTCGTACCGGCTGTCCCGCCGGGCGTTGACCCTGCACCAGCAGGGCGCGCTCGGCCCGGAGCCGGTGGTGTCCTGCGACGACCAGCTGCTCACCCTGCTCACCGCGTGGGAGCCGGGCCTGGCCGGACACCTCGCCGACCTCGTGCTGGCCCCGCTGGCCGGGCTCCGACCGTCCACCCGGCAGGCCCTGGCGGAGACCCTGCACGGCTGGTTGCGCCGGCAGGGGCAGGTGGTCGCGGTCGCCGAGGACCTGCACACCCACCCGCAGACGGTCCGTTACCGGATGCGGCAGCTGCGCACCCTGTTCGGTCCGGCCCTGGACGACCCGGACGCCCGCCTCCTGCTGACCCTCGCCCTGCACCAACGACCGACCGGCGAGGCAGATCATTCCACCGCCGGTTGAACCATGTGATCACGAAATACGAACCACTGTGTGTGCGTACCACCCGTTCCGCCGTGCTGCTGGGGTTGCTCCTCGCGCTGCTGTCCGTACCGCTGACCCCGGCGACGCCGGCCGCCGCCCACGCCGCGCTGGTCGCCACCAGCCCGGTCCGGGACGCGGTGATCGGTGCCCCACCCGGCGAGGTGGTGCTGGTCTTCAGCGAGGCGGTCTCCCCGGTCGTCGGCCGGGTGCAGGTGCTCGGCCCGGACGGGCGACGGGTCACCGCCGGGGATCCGGTCGCGCAGGGAGCCACGCTGCGGATCCCGGTGCGGGTGCCGGACCGGCCGCTCGGCACCTACCTGGTCAGCTACCGGGTGATCTCGGCCGACAGCCACCCGGTCGCCGGCAGCTTCGCCTACTCCGCCGGTGCGCCGTCGGCGACTCCCCCGGAGCCGGTGGCCGTGGACGAGCGGCCCGCCGGCGCGTGGACGCCCGCCGCCCGGTTCGTCGGCTACCTGGGCCTGGTGCTGGCGGTCGGCCCGACGCTGCTCGGTGCCGCACGCTGGCCCCGCCGTCGTCGCCGGCGCGCGGTGACCACCACCGGGTACGTCGGCCTGGCCCTGGTGGCCGTGGGCACCGCCGGGTCCTGGGTGGCGCAGGCCGCGGACATGGTCGGGGTGCCGGTCGGCGGCCTGTCCCGCGGCGACCTCACGGCGGTGGCGGGCAGCGACATCGGGCCGGTGCTGGGTGCCCGGCTGGCGCTGACCGGCCTCGCCGCCGTGCTGCTGCCGGCGGTGGCCGGCGGGCGGGCCGGTCGCGGCCGGCGGGCGGTGCTGGCGGTGGTGGGCCTGGTCGGGCTGGTCACCTGGCCGCTGGCCGGGCACCCGGTGGCCTCACCACTGCCGCCGGTGAGCATCCTGGCCGACGTGGTGCACCTGGCCGGGATGAGCGTGTGGTTGGGCGGGCTGTTCACCCTGGCGGTGTTCCTGCTGCCCGGCACCCACCGGCGGGTGCTGGCCCGGGTCCTGCCGGCCTGGTCGCGGTGGGCGACCATCGCGGTCGGGTGGCTGGTCGCCTCGGGCGTGGGGCAGGCCGCGATCGAACTCGGCCGGCCCGCGGCGCTGTTCGGCACCGGCTACGGGCGGCTGCTCTGCGCCAAGGCGGCGCTGCTCGCCGCCGTGCTCGGCGTCGCGGCCGGGCAGCGGCGGATGGTGCGCGGCGGTCGGGCCGCCGACCGACCCCGCCGGGTGGCGCGGGCCGCCGGGGTGGAACTCGCCGTCACGGCGGTGGTGCTGGCACTGACCGCCGTGCTGGTGCAGACCCCGCCCGGCCGGACCGCCGACACCCAGGCCGCCCGCGCCAGCCGCGAGGGCGTCGCCCAGACCCTCACCAGCGGTCACTACACCCTCCAGTTCGACATCTATCCGGTACGGGTGGGCGTGCCGAACTCGTTGCACGCCTACGTCTACACCCCGCAGGGGCAGCCGCTGCCGGTGGTCCAGTGGACGGTCAGCCTCGCCCTGCCGTCGGCCGGGATCGAACCGATGGCCGTACCGGTGGAGAGCCCGGAGCCGCACCACGGCAGTGCCGAGATCAGCCTGCCGGCGCGCGGTGAGTGGACGATCCGGTTCACCGTCCGGACCAGCGACATCGACCAGGCCACCGTCACCGCCACCGTCCCGGTCGGCTGACCTGGCCGGGGTACGGGGTGGGCGGCCCACCGGCCGTTACCGGGTCGACGGGCCGATCGGCTAGCCTGCATCGACCCGGGTGACCCCGGCGGAGGGAGGACACCATGGCCGAGCAGACGTCCCGACAGGTCGTGCAGGAGTGGGACGCCGCCGACCCGATCGCCGGACTACGCGACCGGTTCGTGGTGGACGACCTGCTCTACCTCGACGGCAACTCGCTGGGCCGGCTGCCGGCCGCCACCGCCGACCACCTGGCCGGCCTGGTGCGTGGCGGCTGGGGCACCGAACTGGTGCGGAGCTGGCCGACCTGGATCGAGTGGCCGCGCCGCATCGGCGACCGGATCGCCAGCCACGCGCTGGGCGCCCGGGAGGGTGAGGTGATCGTCTCCGACTCCACCTCGGTCAACCTCTACAAGCTGGCCGCCGCCGCCCTCGACGCCCGGCCCGGCCGGCGGACGATCCTGGCCGACGCCGAGGAGTTCCCCACCGACCGGTACCTGCTGGAGGGGTTGGCCGCCCAGCGCGGGCACACCCTGCGGCTACTCCCCTCCGACCTGGACGAGGGGCTGGACCAGGACACCCTGACGGCGGCGCTGACCGAGGACGTGGCGCTTGTGGTGCTGTCGGCGGTGTCGTACCGCTGCGGGGCGCTGCTGGACGTGGCGGCGGTGACGGCCGCCGCCCGCCGGGTCGGCGCGTTGGTGCTGTGGGACCTCTCGCACGCGGTCGGCTCGGTGCCGCTGGACCTGACCGCCGCCGGTGCCGACCTCGCGGTCGGCTGCACCTACAAGTACCTCAACGGCGGCCCCGGCGCACCGGCCTTCCTCTACGTCCGGCGGGAGTTGCAGGAGTCGCTGCGGCAGCCGATCTGGGGCTGGTTCGGCCAGCGCGACCAGTTCCGGATGGGTGCCGGCTACGATCCCGCGCCCGGCCCGGAACGGTTCCTGGTGGGCACCCCGCCGGTGCTCGGGATGGCCGCCCTCGACCCGGCCCTGGATGTGCTGGCCGACGCCGGGATGGACCGGGTCCGGGAGAAGTCGGTACGGCTCGGTGAGCTGATCATCGAGCTGGCCGACGCCTGGCTCGTCCCGCACGGCTTCCGGCTCGCCTCCCCCCGGGATCCGCGCCGACGCGGCGGGCACGTGTCGCTGCACCACCCGGAGGCGCTGCGGATCTCCCGCGCCCTGGTCGACGCCGGGGTGGTCGGCGACTACCGGGTGCCCGACCGGCTGCGGCTCGGCCCGGCGGCGCTCTACACCCGCCACGTCGACGTGTGGGACGCGATGGACCGGCTGCGGGACGTCGCCGAGCGGCGGGCCTGGGCCGAGCTGCCGGCGGAGCCGTCCCGGGTCACCTGAGCCACGGCGGGTAGATCCCGGATTCCCCCGCGTCGCCGCCGACTTCGTACCAGCATGTCGGGTGGAGGCGGGGGGTGCCGTGGAGGTCCTGGTCCTGATCGTGGTGCTGGCCGCCACCGTGCTGGTCGGCACCACCATCGGCGGCCGGTACCGGGTGGCCCCGCCGGTGCTGCTGATCACCATGGGTGGGCTGCTGGCGCTGCTGCCGCCGCTGTCGGAGGTGGTGCTGGCACCCGAGGTGGTGCTGCTGCTCTTCCTGCCGGCAGTGCTCTACCGGGAGAGCCTGGTGATCAGCCTGCGGGAGATCCGGTCGAACCTGCTGGTGATCGCCTCGCTGGCGGTGGCGCTGGTGGTGGTGACCATGGTGGCGGTGGCGCTGGTCGCCAAGGCGCTGGGGATGAGCCCGCAGGCCGCCTGGGTGCTGGGCGCGGTGCTCGCCCCCACCGATGCGGCGGCGGTCGCCGGCCTGGCGAAGCGGATGCCCCGCCGGATCCTGACCACGTTACGGGCGGAGAGCCTGGTCAACGACGGCACCGCGCTGGTGCTGTTCTCGGTGACGGTCGGGCTGATCGTCGGCGGCACCGCGCCGGGGGTGCTCGGGTTCCTGGGCCGGTTCGTCGGCTCAGCCGGTGGTGGGATCGCCGCCGGGTTGGCCGTCGGCCTGGTGGTGGTGCTGATCCGCCGCCGGCTGGACGACCCGCTGCGGGAGGGCGCGTTGAGCGTGCTCACCCCGTTCGCCGCGTTCCTGGCCGCCGAGGTGGTGCACGCCAGTGGGGTGCTCGCCGTCGTGGTCGCCGGGCTGCTGCTGTCGTACGCCGGGCCGAGGGTGATCCGGGCCCGGTCCCGGGTGCTGGCGTACGCCTTCTGGGACCTGTCCACATTCCTGATCAACGGCGCGCTCTTCGTGTTGCTGGGGATGCAGATCCCCCGGGCGGTGAACCACGTGACCAGCACCTCGCTGGTGCGGTCCGTGGCCATCGCCGCCTCGGTGACCCTGATGGTGGTGGTCGTCCGGCTGACGTGGCTGCAACTGTTCTCGTACGGCCTGCCGGTGGTGGGCCGGGGGGCCGAGGTGAGCCGGCGGGTCCGGGTGGCGGCCGGGTGGGCGGGTTTCCGGGGTGCGGTGTCGCTGGCCGCCGCCCTCGCGGTGCCGGTCACCACGGCCACCACCCACGCGCCGGTGCCGGAACGCGATCTGATCATCTTCTGCACCGCCGTGGCGATCGTGTCGATCATGCTGGTGCAGGGCACCACCCTGCCTGTGGTGGCCCGCTGGGCCGGCCTGCGCGGCGACGAGGCACGCGGCGACGAGGTCCGGCACGCCCACCGCCGGGCCACCGAGGCGGCGTTGACCGCGCTGCCCCACGTCGCCGCCGACCTCGAGGTCGATCCGGAGATGGTGGACCGGTTGCGCGCCGACTACCAACGGCACCTGGACCTGGTGACGGCGGCCGGCGGCGGGCAGGAGGCCGACCGGGCACAGGAGTTGGACGCCCAACTGCGGCTGGGGGTGCTGGAACACAAGCGGCGCGAGGTCACCCGGCTGCGCGACGACAACGAGATCGACGACACCGTGCTCCGGGAGGTGCAGGCGACCCTGGACATCGAGGAGATCCGCCTGCTCGGCCCCCAGACCGAGGACTGACCGCCACGTCGACAGACCCAGAGGATGGACGCGGAGGGTAGGCACCCGGACACTTCCTGCGCTCGACGCTGGGTGTACCGTCCGAACTGGCAGCCACCGGGCGAGGCTGGCGGCTGCTCGTTGCGTTGGCGGGAGAGGCCATGGCCATACCGACGGTGGGTGAGCGGCTCGCGGGAATCCGGCGTGAGTCGAGGCTGACCCAGGAGCAGCTTGCCGAGCGGTCGGGCGTCAGCGTCGAGGTGATCCGGAAGCTGGAGCAGGGCAGCCGCGGTGCGGCCCGACTCGACACGCTGCATGCCCTCGCCCGCGCCCTGGAGGTGTCGACGTCCGCGCTGCTGGGTGACGCGTCACAGGCCGCCGCGCAGGGCGAGCCGGGTCACCGGCAGTTGTCGTTGGCGGAGATCCGCCGCGTGGTGGCCCCGGTGCGTGGGATCGACGGCACTCCCCTCGTGCTACCGATGGACGAGCCGCCCGACCTCGACACGCTGCGCCGGAACCTGCACGCCGCCGATCGGGTATACAACGCCGGTGACTACGCGGTCGCGCTGCGGGTGGTGCCGCCGTTGCTGGTGAACGTGCACGCCGCCGTCGGTCTTGCGGGCAGCGAGCGGCAGGATGCCGCGTATGACCTGCTGGCCCGCACCCAGCACGTGGCGGGTGGTCTCCTGATCCAACTGCGGGCCGACGACCTGGCGCAGACGGCGTTGTCGGGAGCGCTCGACGCCGCCCGGCGGTCCGGGGACCGGGTGGTGGCTGCCACAGTCATCCGGACGATGTGCTGGCTGCTGATGCGCCAGGGACGTATCGGTGAGTCGGCCGAGTTGGCAGTGGCGACCGCCGACGAGGTGGAGCCGCGACTGTCCCGGGCAACCCCGGCCGAGCTGGCCGGCTGGGGGTGGCTGCTGCTGAGTGCCGCCGCCGCGCAGGCGAGGGACAACCGACCGGACGAGGCGGCGGACCTGATCGGCGTCGCCGCTGCCGCCGCGGCACGGATCGGCGAGCGGGTGCCGGCGTCGGATCACCTGATGCTGGTGGGCGGCTTCGACACCGCCAAGGTGCAGATGCAGCGGGCGGAGGCCGCGGCCGTGGCGGGGGACGCGGGCCGGGTGCTGGAACTGTCGGCCCTGGTGCCGCCCGTGCCCACTATCAGCACCTCGGCCTGGCGGCGGCATCGACTCGATCTGGCCTGGGCCTATGCGCAGTTGCGGCGGTATGGAAAGGCGACGGCGGTGCTGTCGCAGTTGCGGGACACCGCGCCCACCTGGCTGCGGCAGCAGCGGTACGCGGGGGACATCGTGGACACCATCGTCGCGGGTCGCCGTCGCGCGATGACTGACGAGTTGGCGGAGCTGACCAAGCTGATGGACGGCGCACGCTGACTGGTACGGCGCGTCCGAGGTGGCGAGAAGCGATCTACGAATCGCACCATTCGCACCTGTGAAACTACCCTGAGTCACTACAGCCTGTGTTTCGGTCACCTGCTCGTTGAAGTGGGTGACCGACGCAGGACGCGGCGTGATGTCATTCCAGGAGCGTGCCGCCGCGCCCCTATCGATGGAGGCAGCATGCGGGATCAGGGCGACAAGCCGGTGGCGAGCCGGGGTGAGCAGATCCAGGCGGCGGAACATGAGGAAGCAAAGCAGCGGCTTCTCGCGCAGGCCGAGGCCGAACGGATACCGGCCGAGGAGACCACCCGGGCGGTGCCCGACCGGCGGTGGCGTCGTGGACAGTAGCGAGGTGTTGCCGGTGGGTCGGCGGGTGGCGTACTGGCGGGGGCGGCGCAACCTGTCGCAGCAGGTGTTCGCCGACCGGCTGGGCAAGTCGAAGAGCTGGGTGGACAAGGTGGAGCGGGGTGTCCGCACACTGGACAAGATGTCGACGCTCCAGGAGATCGCCGCCGTGCTGCGGATCGATCCGGCGGTGCTGCTCGGTCGGGACGTACAGCCGGCCGAGGTGACCGGGCGGGCGGCGGACGTCGCGCGGATCCGGGTGGCCCTGTCCCGGTACGACGTTCCGCTGGCCCGACCGGCGGGCGGGCGGCCGGTGCCGCCCGTCGGCCAGGTGGCGCGGCAGGTCGCACACGCCTGGACGACCTTCCAGCATGCCCGGTACCCCGAGCTGGCAGCTCTGCTGCCTGGGCTGCTGGCCGACGTCGAGCGCAGCCACGCGGCGGATCCGGCGGGTCGGGCGGCACTTGTGGAGACGTACCGGATCACCGCATCGCTGCTGGTCAAACTGGCCGTACCGGACCTGGCCTGGCTGGCGGTGGACCGGGCGATGAGCGCCGCCGCCGGTGACCCGGCCCTGGTCGCCGCCGCAGCGGTGCAGCTCGGCCAGGTGCTGCGCGCGTCCGGCCAGGCCCGGGTGGCGAAGTCGGCGATGCTGGCTGCCGCGTACCGGATCGCCCCGCCGGAGATCGAAGGCGGCGCACCCGCGGAGCTGTCCCTGTGCGGGACGCTGCTCCTCCAGGCGGCCATGGCTGCCGCCAGCCACGGGGACGGCGCGGCGGTGGTCGACCTGCTCGACGAGGCCGCCACCCTGGCCGCCCCCGTCGGCGACGGGCAGGACCACCACCGGACCGGCTTCGGGCCGACCGCCGTGGCGGTGGCGCGAGCCGCCGCCGCTGTCGAACTGGGCGACACCCACGGCGCGGTGACCCGGCACGAGGAGGTCACCCGGCGCGACGGCTGGCGGTGGCTACCCGTCGAGCACCGGGCCGCGCACCTGGTCGACGCGGCCCGCGCCTACCTCCAGGGTGCGGACCCGGTCAGCGCAGGCCGGGTCCTGGTCGACGCGGACCGGATCGCCCCCGCCGAGATCCGCCACCGGCCGGCGGGCCGGGACGTGCTCGCCCGGGTCGCCCGGGAGCCCGCCGCCCCGGCGAGCCTCGTCCGCCTCGCCGCCGCCCTCGGCGCGGACTGAGGAAGACCTCCCAGCAGGAGCGTGCAGGCCCTGGACGGCATCTCTCCCCCGACCCCGAACGCATTGACAGTCGTGCGTGGGCGGGGTTACGGTGCGCCAGGAAAGCGCTTTCACGCACCGTTGCCCACCTCCACCCCGTCCCCGGAGGTTCATCCGCCATGCGCAGAAGCCGCCGCCTGCTCGCCGCCGCCGTCGCGGCGCTCACCACCACGCTGCTGGCCCTCACCCCGCTCGGCGGGGCACAGGTCGCCCACGCCGCCACCCTGTTCAGCGACGACTTCTCCGGCGGCGACCTCGCCGGCTGGTCGCGGTCCGGCGGCACCTGGTCGGTGGTCTCCGACGACAGCCCGGCGTTGCAGCAGGCCAGGGACGGCACCGACGCCCGACTCTTCGCCGGCGACGCGTCCTGGGCCGACCAGGCCGTCCAGGCCCGGGTGAAGCCGCTGACGCTGCCCGGCAACGGCCTGGTCGCGCTGCTCGCCAGGGCCAGTGGCGCGACGAGCTACTACCGGCTCGCCGTGCTCCCCGGCGACCAGGTCCGGCTGGAAGCGGTACGCAGCGGCCGGGTCACCCCGCTGGGCACGGTGTCCCACCCGGTGACGGTGGGGAGCTGGCACACCCTGCGGATCGAGGTGGCCGGCACGGTGGTACGCGGCTGGGTCGACGGCGTCCCGGTCGGCACCGGCACCGGCACGCTGACCGCGACCGGCCGGATCGGCGTACAGACCGCGTACGCCACCGCCCGGTTCGACGACGTGGTGGTGACCCGGGGCGACACCGCCCCGACCAGCGCGCCGCCGACCCCCACCGCCACCCCGACCGTCGCCTCGCCGAGCCCGACGGCCTCGCCGACGGACACCGCGCCGCCCAGCAGCCCGCCACCGACCAGCCCGACGCCCACGCCGACCGGCACCGCGCCGGGCGACGGGTCCTCGGTGGTCGCCCCGGACGGCAGCGGGGACTTCACCAGCGTGCAGGCGGCGGTGGACGCGGTGCCGACGGGCAACACCCGCCGACACACCATCACCATCGAGCCGGGCACCTACCGCGAGGTGGTGTCGGTCCCGGCCAACAAGCCGTACGTGTCGTTCGTCGGGTCGACAGGTGACGCCCGCGACGTGGTCATCGTCTACGACAACGCCTCGGGCACCCCGAAGCCGGGCGGCGGCACCTACGGCACCTCGGGCAGCGCCACGGTGACCGTCGACGGCAACGACTTCACCGCCCGGCACCTGACCTTCGCCAACGACTTCGACGAGGCGGCGCACGACTACAGCGCCGAGCAGGCGGTGGCCGTGCTCACCCGGGCCGACCGGCTGGTCTTCGACGACGTGCGGTTCCTCGGCAACCAGGACACGCTCTACCACAACAGCGCCAGCGTCGACGCAGTCGGCCGGGCGTACTTCCGCGACTGCTACGTCGAGGGCGACGTCGACTTCGTCTTCGGCCGGGGCACCGGGGTCTTCGACCGCTGCGAGATCCGGTCGCTCGACCGGGGTTCGACGAGTAACAACGGGTACGTCACCGCCCCGTCCACCATGATCGGCAACCCGTACGGCCTGCTCTTCACCGGTTGCACGCTGACCACCGACTCGGCGGCGGCGCAGAGCGTGCACCTGGGTCGGCCGTGGCACCCGAGCGGGAACGTCGACGCGATCGGGCAGGCGGTGTTCCGCGACAGCGTTCTGGGCGCGCACGTGAAGGACTCCCCGTGGAGCGACATGTCCGGCTTCTCGTGGCGTGACGCCCGGTTCTTCGAGTACCGCAACAGCGGCCCCGGGTCGACGGTCACCACCGACCGGCCACAGTTGACCGACGCGCAGGCCTCGACCTACACCCCGCAGCGGTACCTGGCCGGCACGGACGGCTGGAACCCGGTCCCCTGACCGGCAGTCAGGCATTTACTTTTAACAAAGTTAACTGATAACCTCCCGCCATCGACGAGGAGGTATGTCATGCGACTTCGACCTGCGACGACGGCCGTGCTGGCCGGTGCGGTACTGCTCGCCGCCGCACTGCCCGTCACGAACGGTTTCGCCGCGCCGACCACCACCACGGGTAACGCCGGCGCCCTGGTGGCCTGCTCCGCACCGGCCTGGGCCGAGGGCGTCAGCTACCCGGCCGGCACCCGGGTCAGCTATCTCGGCCGTCTCTACGAGTCGCTGGTCACCCACACCCCGCCGGCCGGCGCCGGCTGGAACCCGGCCGCCGTCCCCGCGCTCTGGCGTGACCTGGGCGCCTGCACCGGCACCCCCTCCCCCACCCCGTCACCCACCGTCGTCCCCACCCCGTCGCCGACCCCCACCGCCACGCCCACCCGCCCGCCGACCCCGACATCCACACCCACCGCCACCCCCGGCACGACGACACCGCCGCCCGACGGCACGGGCTGCGCGCTGAAGCCCCGGCCGACCGGCAAGGTGCTCCAGGGCTACTGGGAGAACTGGGACGGCGCGGCGAACGGCGTCCACCCGCCGCTGGGCTGGATCCCCCTCACCGACGCGCGGATCACCGGACACGGCTACAACGTGGTCACCGCCGCCTTCCCGGTGATCCGCGCCGACGGCACGGTGCTATGGGAGGACGGCATGGACGCCACCGTCAGGGTGCCCACCCCCACCGAGATGTGCCAGGCCAAGGCCGCCGGTCTGACCGTCCTGCTGTCGATCGGCGGGGCCACCGCCGGCATCGACCTCGGCTCGGCGGCCGTCGCCGACCGGTTCGTCGCCACCGTGGTGCCGATCCTCAAGCGGTACCACTTCGACGGCATCGACATCGACATCGAGACCGGGCTGACCGGCAGCGGGGACATCACCCGGCTGTCCACCTCGCAGGCGAACCTGGTCCGCATCATCGACGGCGTGCTGGCCCAGATGCCGGCCGGCTTCGGCCTGACCATGGCCCCGGAGACCGCGTACGTAACCGGCGGCAGCGTCACCTACGGCTCCATCTGGGGCGCGTACCTGCCGGTCATCAAGCGGTACGTCGACAACGGACGGCTCTGGTGGCTCAACATGCAGTACTACAACGGCAGCATGTACGGCTGCGCCGGTGACTCGTACCCCGCCGGGACGGTGGCCGGCTTCACCGCGCAGACCGACTGCCTCAACGCCGGCCTGGTCGTCCAGGGCGTCACCATCCGGGTCCCGTACGACAAGCAGGTGCCCGGCCTGCCCGCGCAGCCCGGTGCCGGCGGCGGCTACCTGGCACCGGCCTCGGTGGCCCAGGCGTGGAACACCTACCGGGGTGGCCTGAAGGGGCTGATGACCTGGTCGGTGAACTGGGACGGGTCCAAGGGCTGGACGTTCGGCGACAACGTCCGCACCCTCCAGGGACGCTGAGCCCCGCCTCAGGGACACCGGCCGACCGCGCCGCCCCTACCAGGTGGCCCCGACCACGCCGACCGGAACCGGTGGACCGGTCCCGGTCGGCGGGCGGGGCGGCCGGGCTCCCGACGGTGCGGGCGGGGGCACGGCCGACAGGTGGCTCAGAGTCGGGCGCCCACGTCGGCACCGTTGGCCGGGCGCAGGAAGTTAGACGGCGGGATGGACCCGTCGGCCGCCCGGGGACCGGTGATGGTCGACGGGTCGGTGCCGACCAGCGGCCAGCTGCCGCCGAGGTTCCAGGAGTTGTCGGCCCCGGTCGAGGAGCCGAGCGACACGTCAGGGGTGTTGCCGACCGCCAGGTTGCGGCGGAGCTGGGAGGTCGAACGGGACACGTCGAAGCCGGCTTTGCCGTTGCGCCACGCGGTGTTGCGCTCGAAGACCAGCGTGCCGGGGTTGCCGTTGTCGATGAATCCGCCGGCCGAGTTGCCCCAGGCCATGCTGTTGCGGGTGACATGGTCGACGGCCGGACGCGGGTCGTTGCCGCCACCGTGCTTGAAGCCGTTGCCGTCCCCGGCGTAGTCGGGCAGGTTCCAGTAGTTGTAGCCGTTGTCGTAGGCGGCACTGTCCTCGATCAGGATCGGCGACAGGAAAAGCCAGGCGTCGAACCCGTCGTCGGAGTTGCGCCAGAGCCGCGCGCCGCGCACCACGTTGCCGGTGCCGGAGCCCTCCTTGATGGCCAGCCCGTCGGCGCTCTCGCCGTTCTTGCGGGGGTCGCGGTTGCCGTAGCTGTCCAGGTCGATGATCTGGTTGTCGCTGGACGCGCCCTGCAGGTGCAGCCCGGACTCGTAGTTGTCCCTGGTGATCAGGCGCTCGTAGCTGCCGTGGTTGGTGTCGACGCCGAAGATCCCGTACGGACCGTGGACGATCTCCAGGCCGACGAACCGCCACCAGTCGCCCTCGACGTGCAGCGCACCCCGGTCGGCCCGGGGGATGCTGGAACCCACCGCGCCCGGGGTGTACGGCATGTTCTCGCCGTCGATCACCACCTTCTCCCCCTGGTAGCCGGTGAGGGTGATCGGTTGGCCCGGGGTGCCGTCCTTGAGGATCTTGATGGTGCTGGTCGGCGCGTAGGTGCCGCCGCGTACCGCGATGGTGGTGCCGGGCTCGGCCAGGTCGTGCGCGCGCTGGATGGTGCGTAGCGGCCGGGCCGGCGTGCCGGGGTTGGCGTCGTCGCCGTCGGTGGCGACCACCAGTACGACGGCCCCGGCCGGCGGCGTGGTGGCCGGCGGGGTCACGGGCGGGGTGGTGGCCGGCGGGGTGGGGCTCGGTGGCGGGGTGTGGGTGGGGGCCGGCGGTGTGGTCGGCGGGATGTCGGCGTTCCTGACCAGGACGTCGTCGAAGGACGCCGACGAGTACGCGGTCTGCAACCCGATCCGGCCGGCCCCGATCAGCGAGCTGGCGACCTCGCCGACGAAGACCCCGTCGACGCGGCCCCGCACGGTGCCGCCGGTGACCTCGACGGCGAGGGTGTGCCAGGTGCCGGTGGCCACGGGGTGGGAGATGCCGGCCAGCACGGTGACCGCGCCGCCGTTCACCGCCTGCAACTGCACCTGGTCGCCGGGCAGCAGCGCCAACCGGTAGTAGCGCGTCGACCCGGCCGCGCGGGCCAGCAGGCCGACCTGGCCGCCGGGGCCGAGGCTGAGCGGTTTCACCCTGGCCTGGACGAGGTAGTCGGTCCAGCCGATGCTGCCGGTGAAGAGCCGGGCGTTCTCGCTGCCGACGTTCGACTGCCGGACGGCCGGGGATCCGTCGGTGACGACTCCCCAGGTGCCGCCCGACTTCGACCAGCCGGCGGTGTCCCCGTCGGTGAAGTCGTCGCTGAACAGGGTGGCGGCGGAGGCGGTGGCGACCGGTCCGACCAGGAGGGCGGTCACGGGAACGAGCACCGCGGCGAACAGCAGGGCCAGCCGACGCTGGCGGGACGGTCGCATGAGGCTGTACCTCCGACGGTGGGCGGTGGGGGTGGCGGCGGAGAGAAAGCGCTTTCCTGGACGATACGAGCATGCATCGACGTCCGTCAACCTCGTATCCCCGCCGATCCGGCCGTACCCCACCGCCGTCGGCGCCGGACCGGCGCCCCGGCACCGACGGCGCGACGGCCGACCCCCGGGAAGGGGACCGGCCGCCGCACCCGCCCGACGTCACCACCAGGTGTCGTTGGCGCTCCAGGCGCCGGTGGACCCGGTGGTGGCGCTGCGGTTGCCACCGGACTCCCAGGTCACCGTCCCGTCGGGGTTCTTCTTCAGGTACTTGTACTCGACAGTGGTGTTCGGCGGCAGGGTGACCGTGGCCCGCCACAGCGGGTAGGCGGCCGAGGAGAGCGCCACGGCGTTGGCCGGGTTCCACGAGCCCAGCGCCGCGATGCTGCCCACCAGGTAGACGTTCTGCCCGTACGAGGTGGTGGCGTTGACGGTGAACGACGCGCCCGCCGCGGTGCCGGCCGGGTCACCCCGGAAGGTGTCGGTGACCGTCGCGGTGCCGCCGGTCGGCGTGGTCAGCGTCCGGTTGCTCCCCGACTCCCAGGTCACCGCGCCGGCCGTGGTCTTCTTGACGAACTTGAACTCCACAGTGGTGGCCGCCGGCAGGTCGACCACCGCCCGGTAGACCCCACCGCCCTGGGCGGTCAGCCTGACCGCGCCGGCCGGGGCCCACGAACCCAGCGCCGGGACGCTGCCCACCACGTAGGCGTCCTGGTCACCGGCGAGGGACGCGGTGACGGTGAAGGTGGTGGCGACCGTACCGGCGGGGGCGGTCGGGGTCGGCGTGGCGGTGGGCGTGGGTGTCGCGGTCGCGGTGGGCGTCGGCGTGCTGCCGCCCTTCGCGTTGACGTGCAGCGCCACCGCGCCGTTGGCGGGGATCTGCACGGTGGCCCGGCCGCCGGTGACGGTCACCGTCGTTGCGGTGCAGCCGGCCGCGCCGCGCGCCCCCGAGATCACGTCGCAGTACGACCCGTCGGCCAGGCCGGTGGTGAAGGTGGCGGTGCTGGCCGAACCGGAGTCGTTGATCCCGATCCAGGCCCGGTCGCCCCGGTGGAAGCCGATGACGTTGCTGTTCACCACGGTGAAGTCGGAGACGGTCCGGACCGACCTCGCGGCGTTCGCCCAGCCGACCATGCCCTTGATCCCGGTGGACCGGGTCAGGCAGTTCCAACTGCTGCCGCAGACGGCGTCGGCGACGAAGCCGTTGCCGTCGGCAGGCGGCGACTGGTTGCGGTTGGACCAGGAGAAGCTGTCGTAGACCGACGGCTTGCCGTGCGGGTAGGCAAGCGCGAAGTAGTTGGCCAGGACGTAGTCGCTGCCGTCGCGGTAGGACAGCACCACCCCGTCGCGCTCCAGGTCGTGGTTGGTGACCATGGCGAACACGTTCGCGCTCGGCGCGTCGAGATTCCAGCTCCCGACGTTGGCCAGGTTGGCGATCGAGCCCTGGAAGGCCGACTTCAGGCCCTTGGCGTACCCGAAGTCGAGCACGTCGCCGTTGCCGATGAAGGCGCGGGCCTTGAGAGCGTCGTTACCGGCGCCGTCGAAGATCTCCTGGGCGACGTACGGACGCTTGTTCTCGGCGGTGGTGTTGCGCAGCTTGCCGAGGATCGCGGCGAAGTCGTCCTTCTTGACGTGCTTGACCGCGTCCACCCGGAAGCCGTCGACGCCGAGGCCGATCAGGTCGTTGAGGAAGCCGGCGATCTTGGTGCGGACGCTGTCCTTCTCGGTGTAGAGGTCGGTCAGGGACAGCAGCTCGCAGCTGGTCACCTGGGCCTCGTTGTTCCAGTCGTTGATCGCGCCGGAGGTCGGGCAGTTGTCACCCGGGCGGTGGAAGTCGCCGGTGCCGTAGGGCACGGCGGGGAAGCTGTAGCCGGGTCCGGAGAAGTCGGTGCCGGCGTAGCCGACTACCGACTCGGGGTTGTTGGCGCCGGCCATGTGGTTGACCACCGCGTCGACGTACACCCGCACGCCGGCGTCGTGGCAGGTGGTGACCATGTCGGCGAACTGCTGGCGGGTGCCGAACCGGCTCTCCAGCCGGTAGGAGACCGGCTGGTACACCTCGTACCACGGGTGTACGCCGTCGGGGCTGGTGGGCAGGCTGACCGACTCCTGCGGCGGGGCGACCTGGACCGCGCCGTAGCCGGCCGGGCCGAGGTGGTCGGTGCAGGCCGAGGCGACGGAACGCCAGTTCCATTCCCAGAGGTTGGCGGTGACCTCGCTGTCGTTGAGGGCGACGGCGGCGGTCGCGGGGGCGGCGGCCGGCAGCGCGCTCAGCGCGGCGAGGGAGGAGGCGGTGACAGCGAGGGCGAGGAGACCCCGTCGCAGACGGGTTCCCCGGGGGACGCGGGGTGTGGACATCAGGAGTGGACCTGCTTCCGGGGGTCGAAGAGGCACTGGTGGGTGTGGACGACTGTCCGGTGGAGAAGACGATGCAGGACGCCTGCAAGATTCTGCAATACCTTGCAGCAAACTTTCTGCAATCCCTCGGAACCATCCACACCCACCCACTGCCAACCCCGGCTCGACGCGTTGATCAAGAGGTTCACGTCATCCACCGTGATCAACTTGACGTAAACCTCTTGATCAACGGCTCTGTTAGAGGGGGTTCCAGCCGTCGGTGCCGGCCAGGTAGCGCTGCGGGGTGTAGGTGGTGGCCTGGGCGTCGGTGAGCTGGGGGCGGTTGCCGTTCGTGCCGGCGCCGGGGCCGGTGTTGCGGTACTCGCGGAAGCGGGCGTTCTGCCAGACGTTGCCGGACATGTCGATCCAGGGCTGGGCGGTCTTCATGGTCGCGCTGAGCGACGACTCCCGGTAGAGGACCTGGGCGTCGGGCCCCCACGGACGACCGAGCTGGGTGGTGTTGTTCGTCGCTCCGGTGATCGTCGAGCGGTAGATCAGCATCCCGTACGTCTTGCTGGCCGGTGTCCGGGCGGCGGTGATCGGCCCGCCCGTCGACCGCTTCTCGTAGATCGAGGTGCTGTCGATGACGATCGTGCCACCGCCGAAGATGAAGTCGACGGTGCCCTCCACGTAGGAGTTGACCACGTACGCCCGGGTCTTGTCGTTGACCAGGAAGGTGTCCTGGTCACCGAGCAACCGGACGTTGCGCAGCACCGCCCGGTCGGCGTTGAGGTGCAGCGCGACCGCCTGCTGGTCGACCCCGGAGGAGTTCTCCACGAAGTCGTTGGAGATGGTGAGGTTCTCGGCGACGAAGTTCGCGCCGTCGACGAACATGCTGGCGCTGTTGAAGGTGCCGTAGGTCGTCCCGTCCGGCTTCCGGGTGCCGGCGGAGTTGTGGTAGACGAGCACCACGTTCGACGGCGACGAGCCGAGCCCGCGCAGGGTGATGTTGGGCTTGTTCGAGGCCACCCGGACGACCTCGCGGTAGGTGCCGGCCTTGATGGTGATGGTGACCCGGCTCGAACTGTTCGCCGGCACGGCGTCGATGGCGGCCTGGACCGTGCGGTACCTGCCGCTGCCGTCCGCCGCCACCGTCGGCGTCTCCGTCGCCGGGGGCGTGGTCGGCGGCGGGGTGGTCACCGGCGGCGTCGTCGGGGGTGGCGTGGTCGGGGGCGCAGTGGT
Organism: Micromonospora sp. DSM 43699; assembly: GCF_055517075.1. Taxonomy (NCBI): domain Bacteria; kingdom Bacillati; phylum Actinomycetota; class Actinomycetes; order Micromonosporales; family Micromonosporaceae; genus Micromonospora; species Micromonospora sp. DSM 43699. The sequence goes on along the minus strand of NZ_JBTMMT010000010.1, from coordinate 26,601 downwards.
CACCGGCGGGGTGGTGGGCGGCGCAGCCGTGGTGGGGGTGGTCGATCCGGTGCAGGCGGTGCCGTTGAGCGTGAAGGCGGTGGGGCTGGGGTTGCTGCCGGTCCAGGTGCCGTTGAACCCGACGTCGATGCTGCCGTTGGTGGCGATGGCGGCGTTGTAGTCGAGGTTGGTGGCGACCACGTTGCCGCTGGCCGGGCTCGCGGTGAAGCCCCAGGCGCTGGTGACGGTCTGCCCGGCCGGGAAGGTCCAGCCGAGACGCCAGCCGTCGACGGGGTCGCCCAGATTCTTGATGGTGATGGCGGCGGTGAAGCCGCCGGCCCACTGCGCGCCGACCTGGTAGGTGACCTGACAGCCGGCGGCGGCCTGGGCCGAGACGGCGGTGACGACACCGGCGACGAGGGTGGTGGTGACGGCGGTGGCGACGATGGACGCCGCCCACCGGGTGCGATTTCTCACGAGAGGACTCCCCGGGTATCCGAGCATGGACAGCCGTGGGAGCGCTGACACGACAGTTGCACACCCGGCCCTGTCTGTAAAGCGTCACCGGCCGGGCACACCCGGTGGCCCGCGGACGATCCGGCTCCACCGGCGCTGATCATCTTGTCGGGCGGCCCTGTTACGGTCGCGCCGCTGTCGCACCAGTCGAGCCGGAGGTAGGCGTGATCCGTTCGCACATGTCGTCGTTCGCCGGAATGCCGGTGGTCCCCTTCACACCGGGGATGACGCTGCCCGACGACCCGTCGGCCGTCGCCTGGCGGCTGGAGGTCGAGGACTTCGAGGCCGACCCGGAGGAGTTCGCCGGCCTGGTCGCGGCGCTGCGGGCGGAGGTTCCCGGCGAGGCGGTCCGCGCGCTGGTCGTCGGCGAGTGGGGCTCGGCGTACGAGCGGGCACTGCCTGTCGACCTGCTGGCCGACGCGGCGAAGGACTGGACCGCCCTGCGCGCGGTGTTCCTGGCCGACCTGGTCAGCGAGCAGTGCGAGATCTCCTGGCTCACCCACGGCGACCTCACCCCGCTGCTGACCGCCTACCCCGAGCTGGAGGTGCTGTGGGTACGCGGGGGCAACGAGCTGAGCCTGCAACCGGTCCGGCACACCCGGTTGCGGGAGCTGGGCTTCCAGACCGGCGGCCTGCCGGCCGGGGTGACCCGCGCGGTGGGCGACTGCGACCTGCCCGCGCTGCGCCGGCTCGACCTGTGGCTGGGCCGGCAGGACTACGGCGGCGACACCGGCACCGATGATCTGGCCGCCATCCTGGCCGGTGACCGGTTGCCGGCGCTGCGGCACCTGGCGGTCTGCAACGCCGAGTTCGCCGACCTCGTCGCGCAGGCGGTGTCCGCCGCCCCGGTGGTGGCCCGGCTGGAGGTGCTCGACCTGTCGATGGGGGTGCTGACCGACCCCGGCGCCGAGGCGCTGCTGGCCGGGCAGCCGCTGACCCACCTGCGCCGCCTCGACCTGCACCACCACTTCCTCTCGCCCGAGGTCGCACAGCGGCTGGTGGACGCGCTGCCCGGCGTCCAGGTCGACCTGGACGACCCGCAGACGCCCGACGAGTACCACGGCACGATCTACCGGTTCACCGCGGTCGGGGAGTGAGCGCCGATGAGCTTCGGTTCCCACGCAGAGACGTTCGCCGGCCGGCCGGTGGTCGAGTTCCCCGCCGACGGGCCGCTGCCCGTCGTCAACGGCGAGGTCTGCTGGCGGATCGCCGACTGGCACTTCGACGGGAACACCCGGCAGGACACCCTGTCGGCGCAGTTCCGGGACCGGTTCGACCGGTTCGTCGAGCAGGTCGGTGACCGTGTCGAGGCGCTGGTCGTCGGGGCCTGGGGATACGCGGCGTTCCACCACGCCCCGATCGCCCAGCTCTGCGCGGCGGCCCCCCGGTTGCCCCGGCTGCGGGCCCTGTTCCTCGGCGACATGACCTCCGAGGAGTGCGAGGTCTCCTGGATGCGGGTCGGCGACGTCAGCCCGTTGCTGACCGCGTACCCGCAGTTGGAGGTGCTGCGGGTACGCGGCGGGGAGGACTTCACCTTCTCCCCGGTGCGCCACGACCGGCTGCGCAGGCTGTCCGTGCAGACCGGTGGGCTGTCCCGGGAGTTCGTCGGCGCGGTGCTCAGCTCGGAGCTGCCCGCGCTGACCGACCTGGACCTGTGGCTCGGCACCGACGACTACGGCGGGAACACCACCGTGGCCGATCTGGAACCACTGCTGGCCGGCAAGGTCTTCCCGGCGCTGCGCCGGCTCGGGCTGCGTAACGCCGACATCACCGACGATCTCGCCGCCGCGCTCGCCACCGCCGCCGTGGTGCCCCGGCTGGAACGGCTCGACCTGTCGTTGGGCACCCTCGGCGACGACGGGCTCGCCGCGCTGCTGGCCGGGCAGTCCCTGACCCACCTGACCGCCCTCGACCTGCACCACCACTACCTGTCGGAGGAGGCCGCCAACCGGGTGGTCGCCGCGTTGCCCGGCGTCGAGGTCGACGTCTCCGAGCCGCAGGAGCCGGACGAGGACGACGGCGAACTCCTGCGCTACACGGCGGTGTCGGAGTGACATGCGACTGACCGTGGTGGGCAACCCCGACAACCGGCGGGTCGCGCTGTTCCGGCGGGCCGTGCGCGACACGGGGTTGCCCGATCCGGCGGTGCTGCCCTGGGCGCGGGTGCTCACCGGGGCAGCCCCGCCGGACGTCGACACCCTGGTCCGGGTCGACTCCCCCGGCGAGGACGCGGAGGTGGACCGACTGCTGCGCGGGGCGGCCACCCAGGCAAGGCACGGTGAGCTGGTCGGCCTCGCCGACACGTACGCCGGGCTGGTGGCCGGGATGGGCCGGGTGGCCGCCGGCGGCGCGACGCTGCTCAACCACCCGGACGACGTGGCGGTGCTGTGCGACAAGCGGCGTTGTCACGCGCTGCTGTCGGCGGCCGGGGTGCCGGTGCCGGCGGCGCTGCCCCCGGTGGAGGGCTATCCGCAGATGCGGGCGGCGATGGCGGCGGCCGGCTGGAGCCGGGTGTTCGTCAAGCCGGCGCACGGCTCGTCGGCGGCCGGGGTGATCGCCCTCGCGGTCGGGCCGCGCCGGGTGCAGGCGGTCACCACGATCGAGACCACCCCGGACGGGTTGTTCAACTCGTTGCGGCTGCGCCGTTACGACGACGAGACGACCGTGGCGGCGCTCGTCGACCGGCTCGCCCCGCAGGGGCTGCACGTGGAGCGGTGGCTACCCAAGGCCGGGCTGGCCGACCGGGTGGTCGACCTGCGGGTGGTGGTGGTCGCCGGTCGGGCCACCCACGCCGTGGTCCGGGCCGCCCGGGGACCACTGACCAACCTGCACCTGGGCAACGCGCGGGGCGACCTGGACGCGCTGCGGGCGGCGGCCGGGCCGACGGCCTGGGCGGCGGCGATGCGGACCTGCGAACGGGCGGCGGCCTGCTTCCCCCGGTCGCTGCACGTCGGGGTGGACCTGATGTTCCTGCTGGGTTGGCGGCGGCACGCGGTCGCCGAGGTCAACGCGTTCGGCGACCTGCTACCCGGGGTGCTGGCCGACGGCCGGGACACCTATGCCGAGCAGGTGCACGCGCTGACCAGCGGCCGGTGGGACCGGTGGCGGGCCACAGTGGCGGCGGAGCGGGAGACGGTGGGATGCGTACGCTGATCGGCAGTCACGACATCTGCCTGGTCACCCTGGACACCTTGCGCTTCGACGTGGCGTCCGAGCTGGCCGGGGCGGGGCGGACACCCAGGCTGGCCCGGGTGCTGCCGGGTGGGCGGTGGGAGCGACGGCACTCCCCCGCCAGCTTCACCTACGCCGCGCACCACGCCTTCTTCGCCGGCTTCCTGCCCACCCCGGTCGGTCCGGGCCGGCACGAGCGGCTGTACGCGGCGGCGTTCCCGGGCAGCGAGACGGCCGGCGCCGACACCTGGGTCTTCGACACCCCCGACCTGCCCACCGCGCTGGCCGGGGCCGGTTACCACACGCTCTGCCTGGGCGGGGTGGGCTTCTTCAACCGGCGCAGCCCGCTCGGATCGGTGCTGCCCGGCCTGTTCGCCGAGGCGCACTGGGAGCCGGCGTTCGGGGTCACCTCCCCCACCTGCCTGGACGCGCAGCTCGACCGGCTGGCCGAGGTGCTGCCCGGCCAGCCGCCCGACCGGCCGTTGTTCACCTTTCTCAACGTCGCCGCCCTGCACCAGCCCAACCGGCACCACCTGCCCGGTGCCGAGGACGACAGCCGGGACAGTCACGCCGCCGCCCTGGAGTACGTCGACTCCCGGGTCGACAGGCTGTTCGCCCTGCTCACCGGGCGGGGGCGACCGGTGTTCACGATCATCTGCTCCGACCACGGCACCGCGTACGGCGAGGACGGCCACACCGGCCACCGGATCGGCCACGACGTGGTGTGGACCGTCCCGTACGCCCACTTCACTCTGCGACCGGGGGAATGGTGACAAGCACCGGCACGGGCCTCGACGGCTCGCCGTACCAGCAGTACCTGTACGCGTACCCGCACAAGACCTCGTACCGGGCGCTGCGGCCCCGGCCGCTGCTGGCCGACGTGTGGCGGGCCGAGGCCCGGGACACGCTCTTCCTCTACGTGCACCTGCCGTTCTGCGAGATGCGCTGCGGCTTCTGCAACCTGTTCACCCGGGCCAACGCGCCGCAGGAGCAGGTGACGGCCTACCTGCGGCAGCTGCGCCGGCAGGCCGAGCGGGTCGCCGACGCGCTCGGCGACGACGCCGGGTACGCCCGGGTGGCGCTGGGCGGCGGCACCCCCACCTACCTGACCGCCGACGAGCTGACCGAGCTGTTCGACATCGTCACGGGCACCTCGGGGGCCCGGCTGCCGGGCGTACCGCTGTCGGTGGAGACCTCGCCGGCCACCGCGACGCCGGACCGGCTGGCGGTGCTGGCGGCGCACGGGGTCAGCCGGGTGAGCATCGGGGTGCAGAGCTTCCTCGACGTCGAGGCGCGGGCCGCCGGCCGGCCGCAGCGGCGCGACGAGGTGGAGGCGGCGCTCGGCGCGATCCGGGACGCGAGGGTCCCGGTGCTCAACATCGACCTGATCTACGGAATCGACGGGCAGACGGCGGCGACCTGGCGGGAGAGCCTGGACGCGGCGCTGGCCTGGCGGCCGGAGGAGCTCTACCTCTACCCGCTCTACGTACGCCCGCTGACCGGGCTGGGTCGGCGGGCGCACGGCCGGGCCGACTGGGACGCCCACCGGTCGGCCCTCTATCGGCAGGCGGTGGAGGTTCTCGGTGCGGCCGGCTACCGGCAGGAGTCGATGCGGCAGTTCCGCCGGGCCGACGTGCCGGATCTGGACGGCCCCGACTACTGCTGCCAGGACGACGGTATGGTCGGGCTCGGGTGCGGGGCGCGCTCCTACACCACCGCGCTGCACTACTCGTTCGACTACGCGGTCGGGGTGTCGCAGGTCCGGGCGGTGCTGGCCGACTACCTGGCCCGCCCGGCCGACGACTTCCGCCACGCCGAGTTCGGTTTCGCCCTCGACGGCGCCGAGCAGCGCCGCCGCTGGCTGCTCAAGTCGCTGCTGCGCGCCGAGGGGGTAGACGCGGCGGCCTACGCCGCCCGGTTCGGCCGGCCGCCGGCTGTGGACTTTCCCGAGCTGGGGCGGCTGGTCGCCCGGGGCTGGGCAGCCCCCGACGGGTTGCGGCTCACCGCGTCCGGGTTGGCCCGCTCCGACGCGATCGGCCCGTGGCTGACCTCCGCCCGGGTCCAGCAGGCGATGACCGGGTACGTGCCCCGGTGACTCCCGCCGCCCGGCCGCCGACGCCGTTGCCGCACCCCGCCGTCCGGTCGCCGACGCCGTTGCCAGATCCCGCCGTCCGGTCGCCGGCCACGCTGCCGGCGCACCCGGCCGCGTCGCTGCCGGTGCGGCGGGACGAGCCGGTCGCGGAGCTGGCGGTGCTCTACCGGGGGCCGCTGGCGAGCTGCAACTACGACTGCCCGTACTGCCCGTTCGCCAAGCGGGTCGACCCACCGGAACTGCTGCGGGCGGACCGGACCGCGCTGGGGCGGTTCACCGACTGGGTGGCGGCCACCACCGACCTGCGGCTGTCGGTGCTGTTCACCCCGTGGGGCGAGGGGCTGACCCGCAGCTGGTACCGGGACGCCATGGTGTCGCTCTCCCACCTGCCGCACGTCGGGCGGGTGGTCATCCAGACCAACCTGGCCGCCCGGGTGGAGTGGCTGGCCGACGCCGACCGGGCGAGCGCGGCACTGTGGACGACGTACCACCCGGGGCAGGTCACCCGGGGCCGGTTCCTCGCCCGCTGCGCACGCCTGTCCGAGCTGGGCGTCCGCTACTCGGTCGGGGTGGTCGGCCTGCCCGACCACCTGGCCGAGGCGCGGGCGCTGCGCGCCGCCCTGCCCGACGGGGTCTACCTGTGGGTGAACGCCGCCGACGGGCACCGCTACTCCGCCGAGGAGGAGGCGACCTGGACGGCGCTGGACCCGTTGTTCGGCTGGAGTGTCCGCCCGCACCCGTCGCGCGACCGGCCCTGCCACGCCGGGGAGACGGCGATCTCCGTGCTCGGCGACGGCACGGTACGCCGCTGCCACTTCCGGCCCGCCCCGATCGGCAACCTCTACGACGGGTCGTGGCGGGCCGCCCTCAAACCCCGGGCCTGCGATGCCGCGCTCTGTGACTGCCACATCGGGTACGTCCATCTCAAGCCGCTCGGGCTGCGCGACGTGTTCGCCGGTGGGGTGCTGGAACGGATTCCGGCCGCCTGGCCGGTGCGGAGCGTGTCCGGCCCCGGTCGCTGAGGAGGGGTCACCGGCCGGTTCGTCCAGAGTGGACTTCCACATCCGGACCGGACCGCCCGCCGTTGGCGTGCCCTCAGTACGATCGTCGATCGGCTGCCCGCGTGGGATGTTCGGCGTTCCACGCGGGCGGCACGGCACCACCGCCGTCCGCCAAAGCGCCCGGGGGACCCTGAATGTCGACGTCCGTGCTCGACCGGGTTCGTGAAGCCCACCGGCTGGGCAGTACCGTGCTGTCCCCGGCCGGACGAGCATCGTGCCGAGCGGCAGCGACCCACCGCCCCGGCTGGCGTTCTCCGCCTCGTCGGACGCCGATTTCCGCAGGAACCAACTGACCGGTTTCCGGGCCGTCCGCGAGTTGTTGCTCGCTCTGGAGCCGGCGCGGGACTTCGCCGGTCTGCGTCGGGTGGTGTCGGAGTCGGGTGACTACCTGTGGGTCTGACCCGAGCACTATCCGATCTACGACCCGGCCTGCCCCGACTCTGACCGTCCGGCCGGCACGGTCGGTGGCAGGGTAAACCCTGTCGGCACCGCTCGGTGGGGCACGACAGATCAGCGGGTGCGCTCGGCGCGGCGCAGCATTCCGGCGGCGAGCAGCCCACCGGCGAGCACCGCCACCGCCCCGGCGGTCTGCCCGGTGACCAGCGCGGACGCGAACGCGTCGGTCACCTGCGCGCGGTCGGCGTCGCCCCCGGCGGCGGCCAGCGCGGCCGGGTACGACGCGGCACCGGCCACCGCGACCGGGGCCAGCGCGGCGAACCGGGCGTTGAGCACCGCCCCGAGCACGGCGATGCCGAGGCTGCCCCCCACCTCGGCCATGGTGCCGTCGATCCCGGCACCGACCCCGGCCTTCGACGGCGGGATGGCGCTCATCACCGCCTCGACGATCGCGGGATTGGCCAGGGCACAGCCGAAGCCCATCACCAGCAGCCCGGTCAACAGCACCGCGTAGCCGTCGGAGCGGACGTGGGTGATCAGGGTCAGGCCGGCGGAGAGCAGCACCATGCCCAGCGCGATGGCCCCGGGCACCCCGAGCCGGCGGATCAGCCGGGCGGCGACCCCGCCGAGGTTGAGCAGCACGATGGACAGCGCGAACGGCACCATCCGCAGTCCCGCCTCCCAGGCCGGGTAGCCACGGACGAACTGGAGGTGCTGGGTGAGCAGGAACAGCGCCCCGGTGGACCCGAAGGTGATCAGGACGACCCCGGTGACCGCACCGACGAACCGGCGGTCGGTGAAGAAGTGCATGTCCAGCATGGGGGCGGCGATCCGCCGTTCCCACCAGACGAAGGCGGCCAGCAGCAGCACGCCGACGCCGGCCGCGCCGAGGATGGCCGGTGCGGTCCAGCCGCGTTCGGGGCCGTCGATGATCGCCCAGACCACACCGGTGAGGCCGGCGGTGGACAGCAGCACCCCGCCGACGTCGGGTCGCCCGCCGACCGGGTCCCGGGACTCCGGCACCAACGCCCGGCCGGCCACCAGGCAGACCAGCACGATCGGCACGTTGACCAGGAAGATCGCACCCCACGGCAGGTGGGCGAGGATGATCCCGCCGATCGGCGGGCCGGCGGCGTACCCGAGGGCGCTGGTGGCCGCCCAGAGGCCGATCGCCCGGGATCGCTCGGCCCCGTCGAAGACCTGCATGGCGACGGCGAGGGTGGCGGTGACCAGCAGCGCCCCGCCGATGCCCATGCCGGCACGGGCGGCGATCAGCTGGTCGCCGGAGCGGGCCAGCCCGGCGGCCAGCGAGCCGATGCCGAAGAGCACCAGGCCGGCGACGAGCATCCGGCGGCGGCCGTACCTGTCGGCGGCGCTGCCGGCGGTGAGCAGCAACCCGCACTGCACCAGCGCGTAGGCGTTGATCATCCACTGGATGTCGGTGGTGCTGGCGCCCAGCTCGGTGGTGAGCACCGGCACCGCCACGGTGAGCACGGTGTTGTCGAGCACCACTGTCAACTGGGCGAGGCAGAGCACCGCCAGGATCAGCCAACGGGACCGCAGTGGTGTCGCCGGGGCGGGCGGCGCGGCGGACAGCGCGGTGCTCATCGCGGCGGGGCGTAGCGGGCGAGCGGGTTGGTCAGGGTGCCGGCGAACTGGAGCGCCGCCGACGGGTCGGCCAGGTCGACCATCTGCTGGTTGTTGCGCAGTTGCAGCCGGTTGAGGCAGGACAGGGTGAACTCCCCGGCGAACAGGTCGTGCCGGCGCAGCCGGTCGGCCAGGTGCGGCACGCGAGCGGCGTAGTCGGTCGCGCAGTCGGCGACGGTACGCCAGAAGTCGTCCTCGTCGAGCACCCCCTCGCCGGCGAGCACGGCGTTGAGGTGCCGGAAGAAACAGTCGAAGACGTCGGTGAAGATGGTCAGCAGCTGCTCGTCCTCGGGAATCACCGCGCGGACCCGCTGCACGGGCGGCGGCAGGTCGGCGTCCGGGTCCATCACCACGATCTCCTCGGCGATGTCCTTGAAGATCACCCGCTCGACCACGCCGTCGTGCAGCACCAGGATGACGTTCTCGCCGTGCGGCATGAAGGCCAGCCGGTGGGCGTAGAAGCTGTGCAGCAGCGGCACCAGGTAGGCATCGAGGTAGCGGCGCAGCCACTCCTGCGGGGGCAGGCCCGACTCGGCGATCAGGGCGGCGGCGAGCGACCGCCCGTCGCGGTCGGTGTGCAGCAGGGCGGCCATGGTGGACAGCCGTCGGCCGGGGGCCAGGCCGGGCACCGGGCTCTCCCGCCACAGCGCCGCGAGCATCTTGCGGTACGGCGAGTAACGGTCGGTGGCCGCCTCGTACTGCGGGTGGCGGTAGCCGACGGCGGCCCGCTCCCGGATGATCGTCAGTCCGCTGCCGGCGAGCACCGGGTCGCCGGCGACCAGGTCGACGAGCCAGTCGTTGATCGCCGGGGTGGCCTCCATGTAGGCGGCCGACAGGCCCCGCAGGAAGCCCATGTTCAGCACGGACAGCGCGGTCTTGACGTAGTGCCGGTGCGGGGCGGTGACGTTGAAGAAGGTCCGGATGGACTGCTGCGGCAGGTACTCGTCGGGGGCCTCGCCGAGGCAGACCAGACGCCGCCGGGCCACCTCACCGGCGAAGGTGACGGCGAGCCGGTTCCACCACTGCCAGGGGTGCACCGGGATGAACAGGTAGTCGTCCGGGTCGAGACCGGCGTCGGTCAGGGTGGCGGTGAACCGGGCCAGGGTGTCCGGGCCGAGTTCGGTGCGCAGCAGGGTGGGGTAGTCGAGGTCGGCGGCGCTGCTGAAGGTGGCGTGATCGCGGTGCGCGGCGAGCCAGACCAGCCGGACCGGTCGACCGGCCTCCGGGGCGTACGCGTGGTATTCGTGGACGCCGAAGCCGATCCGGCCGTTGTTGGCCACGAAGCACGGGTGGCCCTCGGTCATGCCGGTCTCGATGGCCTGGAAGTCGGCTCTGGCCAGCTCGGTGGCGCTCACCGCCGGCCGGTCCAGCTTGTACGCGGTGCCGGCCAGGGTGGAGGTGATCTCCTCCAGATAGACGGGGAGCACCTGGTCGGTGAGGCCGAGGGCGGCACGCAGTTCGAGGCAGAGGTCGACGGCGTCGGGCGGCAGGTCCTCGTCGCCGCGCCGCCGGGTGATGCTGTCCGGGTCGACCCGCCAGTGGTCGAGGGCGAAGCGGCGGGCGGTGAAGCCGTACTCCACGGTGTCGTCGTCGGTGCGGACGGCCCACCGGCCGTCGCCGGTGGGCGCGGGCTCGACCAGGCGTTCGTGGGCGAACTCGGCAAGCGCCTTGGCGACCAGCAGCCGGTTGGCGCGGGCCCAGGTGGCGGGGGTCAGGTGGGCCACGGATGCGGCGGGGTTCACGCGGGCACGTCTCCTCGGGTGGCGGCCAGGAACTGGTCGCGGGTGCAGACGCTGAGCAGGGCGTCCTTCTCGGGTTTGCGGATCGGGCCGACGACGGTGAAGCCGACGGCGGCGTTGAGGGCGTGCACTGCGGTGTTGCGCACGTCGGGTTCGACCACCACCCGTCGGGTGGCCGGGTCGGCGAAGAGCCAGTCCAGGACGGTGGTGATGACGGCCCGGGTGAAGCCGTGCACCGGCCGGTCGGTGGGCGCGCACAGGAAGTGCATGCCGACGTCGCCGTCGACCGGGGGGTAGAGGCCCACCAGTTCGACCCGGGCCGGGTCGTAGCGTTCGGCGAGGAACGCCGGCTCGCCGCGCCAGAGCCCGAGGTACGCGTCGTGGTGCGGGTGGTCGGCGATCCGCCGGTACTCCCGGGCGACCCGGTCGACGTCGGCGTCCTGCATCAGCCAGAACGCCGACTTCGGGTGGGTCACCCAGCCGTGCAGCAGCCCGGCGTCGCCCTCCGGATCGAGGGTACGCAGCGCGAACCCACCGAGTGCGGGGTGGTGGCGGCGGTACACGACGTCGGTCACGAGGTGCCTCCGGTCGGGACGCCGAACTCCTGGAAGGCGATCCGGTCCTCGATCGGGTAGTGCTCGCGCCCGGTCAGCTCCCTGATGATCCAGGAGTTGCGGTACGGGCCCATGCCCAGGTCGGGTGAGGTGATGCTGTGGGTGTGGGTGCCGGCGTTCTGGAGGAAGACCCCCCGCCCGGTGTGGTCGATGCTGTAGTTGCGGGCCACGTCGAACCGATCGTGGGAGTCCCAGCGCAGCCGGTCGCGGATCGGGGCGAGGAACTCCGGCACCCGGTAGTGGTAGCCGGTGGCCAGCACCAGCGCCTCGGTGTCGAGGGTGAGGTCCCGCTCCTGCTCGACGTTGCGCAGCCCGAGGGTGTAGCGGCCGGCGACCTCGTCGTAGCGGGCGCTTGTCAGTTCGGTGTTGGTCAGCAGCCGGGTCGGCACCGGCCCGTGCACCCGGTGGGCGTAGAGCAGGTCGAAGATGTCGTTGATCAGGTCGGCGTTGATCCCCTTGAACAGGTTCTTCTGGGTGCCCTCCAGCCGGTAGCGGGTCGCCTCGGGCAGGGCGTGGAAGTAGTCCACGTAGTCCGGTGAGGTCATCTCCAGGGTGAGCTTGGTGTATTCGAGGGGGAAGAAGCGCGGCGAGCGGGTGACCCAGTTGAGCTGGTAGTCGTGGGCACCGAGGTCGGTCAGCAGGTCGTGGTAGATCTCGGCGGCGCTCTGTCCGCTGCCGACGACGGTGATGCTGCGCCTGGTGCGCAGCGCCGCCCGGTGTTCCCGGTAGCGGGAGTTGTGGACGACGTCGCCGCCGAGGCCCTGGCAGGCGTCCGGGACGTGTGGCGGGGTGCCGGTGCCGAGCACCAGGTGCCGGGCCCGGTGGGTGACCCGTTCGCCGTCGACCTCGGCATGCACCACGTACCGCTCGTCGGCGGGGTCGTACTCGACCGAGGTGACCCGGTGACCGAAGCGCACCGAGGGCAGTTTCGCGGCGGCCCACCGGCAGTAGTCGTTGTATTCGTGGCGCAGCGGGAAGAAGCTCTCCCGGATGTAGAACGGGTAGAGCCGGCCGACCTCCTTCAGGTAGTTGAGGAAGGAGTACGGGGAGGTCGGGTCGGCCAGGGTGACCAGGTCGGCGATGAACGGCGTCTGCAACCGGGTGGCGTCCAGCAGCATGCCGGGGTGCCAGTCGAAGTCGTCGCGGGCTTCGAGGAACAGGCCGTCGAGGTCGTCGAGCGGCGCGGTCAGGCAGGCAAGCCCGAGGTTGTACGGGCCCAGCCCGACGGCGATGAAGTCGTGGGTCGACACAGGGGTTTTCTCCAGGGCGGGGTGGTCAGCCGACGGGGCTGGACAGCTAGGCGGTGGCGCGGGTGCGGGCGTACCAGCCGGCGTGTTCGGCGATCAGGTCGAGCACGTGGGCGATGTCGTCCACTGTGGTCTCGGGGTTGAGCAGGGTGAGCTTGAGGTGGTGGGCGCCGTCGACCTTGGTGCCGGCCACCAGGGCCGCGCCGGAGGCGGCGAGCGCCTCGCGGGCGTACAGGTTGGCGTCGTCGACGACGTCGCGGCCGGCGCCGGGGGGCAGGTAGCGGAAGACCACGGTGCTCAGCTGCGAGCGGGTGACCACCTCGAAGCGGGGGTCGTCGGCGAGCAGCCGCCAGGCGGCGGCGGCGAGGTCGACCACCTCGTCGAAGAGCGCGCCGATGGCGTCCGGCCCCATGATCCGCAGGGTGAGCCAGAGCTTGAGGGCGTCGAACCGGCGGGTGGTCTGCAGGCTCTTGTCGACCTGGTTGGGGATCCGCCGCTCGGCCATCCGGGCCGGGTTGAGGTAGTCGGCGTGCCAGGTGGCGTGCCGCAGCACCCGCTGGTCGGCGACGACCAGGGCGCTGGAGCTGACCGGCTGGAAGAACGACTTGTGGTAGTCGACGGTGACCGAGTCGGCCCGTTCGATGCCGGTGAGCAGGTGCCGCCGGGTGGGCGAGACCAGCAACCCGCAGCCGTACGCGGCGTCGACGTGCAGCCAGACCCCGGCGGCGGTGCAGATCTCGGCGATCCGGTCCAGCGGGTCGATGGTGCCGAAGTCGGTGGTGCCGGCGGTGGCGACCACGGCGAGCACGGTCTGACCGTCGCGGCGGCACCGGTCGAGGGTCGCGGCCAGGTCGTCGGTACGCATCCGCCGGCCGGCGTCGGTGGCGATGGTGAGCACCGCGTCGGCGCCGAGGCCGAGCAGCTTGGCGGCCTTCTGGACGCTGAAGTGGCCGGCGGTGGAGGTGACGATCCGCATTCGGGACAGCACCTCGGGCCGGCTGGGCCGGTCGCTGCCGCCGCCGACGATCCGGGCGTACGCCTCCTCCCGGGCCAGCAGCAGCGCCTGCAGGTTGGACTGGGTGCCACCGCTGGTGAAGACGCCGTCGGCGGCCGGGCCGAAGCCGATCCGCCCGGCGGTCCAGTCGACCAGCCGGCGTTCGATCAGGGTGCCACCGGCGCTCTGGTCCCAGGTGTCCAGGGATGAGTTGACCGCGCTGAGCACCGCCTCGCCGAGCAGGGCGGGGATGACCACCGGGCAGTTGAGGTGGGCCAGGTAGCGGGGGTGGTGGAAATAGACCGCGTCGCGCAGGTAGACGTCGTGCAGTTCGTCGAGGGCGGCGGCAGTGTCGGCCAGCGGCCGGTCCAGGTCGATGCCGGCGACCCGGGGGGCCAGCGCATCGGGGGTGATGCCGGTGCCGGGCCGGTCCACGGCGGCCACCCGGGCCGCCACCCGGTCGATCCCCTCGGTGACGGCCCGGCGGTAGTCCTCGACGGTGCCGGCGGTGAGCAGGTGGGCGCGGGGCGGGGTGGGACGCGTCCCGGTCACGGGGGCCTCGACTGTGGATCCGGGCAGGCTCATGGGCAGTCCTCGACGGTCGGTGACGGGCGCGGGCAGGGACGTTGGGCGTGCCAGGTCGTCCCGTCGACCCAGTTGATCTCACAAGTTAGGCTATCCTAACCTAAGTTGTTGTCAACGCCGACACCCGGTGTGGTCGGGATCGAGTGGCCGGGGCCGCAGCAGCCGGGATCAGGTCAGCCGGGCACGGTGACCGGCGGGGCCACCCGCTCGGGTGGGCCGACCCGGACGGCCGGGAACCGGCGTTGGTGCCCCAGCCCCACCAGCACGCCGAGGGTGACCAGCACGATCGAACCGATCGCGACGGCGGGATACCCGAGCCGGTCGGCCACGGCCAGCCCGAGCGAGGCCGCCAGGAACGAACAGATCAACCCGAACGACGACAGCACGGTGAAGTCCGTCCCCCCGGTGCCCACCCGCGAGTAGTCCATGTTGACCACGTAGAGGACCACGTTGGCGACGGTGTACGCGGCCATGAAGCAGCACAGCGCGACCACCGTCGTCACCAGCGGGGCCCGCCCGTTCATCAACGGCAGCAGCAGCGCGGTGGAGACCGCGAGGGCCGCTCCCCCGACGACGAGCAGCCGCCCCCGGCCGAACCGGTCGACGCCGATCCCGGCGAGCAGGCCGGCGACGATCGCCGGGGCGCTGATCACCACCCCGGTGACGACCCCGATGCGGGCCAGCGACCAGCCCGCGTCGACAAGCGCCGGGGTGACCAGGGCGTAGGCCGCGCCGGCCCCGGTGTAGACCAGCGGCACCACGCCGAAGGTCCACAAGCGACAGCCGGGCTGGCCGAACACCGACAGCAACGCCCGGTACGCCTGCCCGGCACCGGCCACCCGGGCGGTCCGGGCCGGCTCCCGCAGCCGCCACACCACGAGCAGACCGACGGCGGTCAGCGCGACCAGCAGCCCGATCGCCGGCACCCAGCCGTACCTGTCGTAGACCAGCACGCACGCGCCACCGCCGAGCAGGTTGCCCAGGTAGCTGGCGGCGACCTGGATGCCGTTGCCGGTGCCCCGGATCCCCTCGGACAGCACCCGTACGGCGACCGCGTCGACGGCGATGTCCTGGGTGGCGGAGAGGAACACGTAGGCGGCGCAGATCGCCACCACCGGGCCGAGTTGCCGGGTCGGGTCGGCGAACGGCAACAGCGCCAGCAGGGTCAGCACCAGCCCGGCCTGCAACGGCAGCAGCCAGGACCGGTAGTGGCCGTGCCGACGGGAGCCGTACCTGTCGACCAGCGGCGCCCAGAGGAACTTGAGCGGCCAGACCAGGCCGACGAACTGGAGCAGGGCCAGGGTGTCCAGCGAGGTCCCGCCGTCGCGCAGGATGGCGGTGAGCCCGACGGTGATGAACCCGATGCCGAGGTACTGGGTGACGTAGAGCGTGGTGAGCGTGCCGAGGCGTCCCTTCACCTGGCGCTCCAGTAGCCCAGCGCGGTGAGCTGCTGCTTGCCCACGCCGAGGGTACGCCGGACGTGCCGGGTGAGGGCGCGGGTGCTGGCCGCCTCACCGGCCACCCAGTAGTGGGCGTCCGGCGCGGCCGGCAGCGCGGCGCGGACGGCATCCAGGAGTTGCCGCCCGTCCTCGCCGCGTGGGACCCAGGTGACCCGGTGGTGGTCGCGGGCGCGCGGGGCGAGCGTCCGTTCCCCGTCGTGGGCGTACTCCAGCCAGACCGTGGCGGGGATCCCGGGGGCGGCGTCGAGCAGGCTGTTCACCGCCGGCAGCGAGGAGGCGTCGCCGACCAGGTAGAGGTGGGCGGGTGCCGGGTCGGGCAGGGCGAAGGCGCTGCCCTGGAGGGTGGCGACGATGGTGTCGCCGACCTGCGCGCTGCTCGCCCAGCGGGCCGCGCAGCCGTCGTGCAGGGCGAACTCGAGGGTGAACCGGCCGGCCGCCGGCTCCGGGTCGACCAGGGTGTACGCCCGCTGGTGCGGGCGGCCGGCGTCGTCGAACCAGAGTCGGATCCACATGGTGGGGTGCACCTTGCCCGCCGCCAGCAGGCCGCCGTCGTCCATCAGCAGACGCTTGTAGTGCCCGCCTACCGACTCCGTGCCCCGCACGGTCAGCCGGAAGTCCCGGCCGCCCATGGCCTTGAGCACCAGGGCCTCCCAGTTCCGTTTCACACGCCCTCCAGGTAAGGTCCGCCTAAGTTAGGCGAGGGTAACTTATCTAGGGAGTCCTGTGGAGAGTGGGACCGGCACCCCGCCGGGCGGGCGTCCGGCCGTCGGCGTACGCCGCGACCGGTGGGGCGTACCGCACCTGTGGGCGGAGACCGTCGACGAGCTGGCCCGGTGGCAGGGGCGGGTGGCCGCGACCGACCGGGCCTGGCAGGTGGAGGTCGAGCGTTGGCGGGCCGAGGGCCGGCTCGCCGCCCACGTCGGCCCCGCCGAGCGCGACTGGGACCGGTTCGCCCGGCGGGCCCGCCTCGACGACACCGCCCGGCGCTGCTTCGACCGGCTCACCCCGGCCACCCGGCGCTGGGTCACCGCGTACGCCGACGGGGTCAACGACGCGCTCCCCGCCGGCGCGGCGGCGGCACCGGAGTTCGCCGCCACCGGCAGCACCCCCGGCCGGTGGCGGCCCTGGTCACCGCTTGGCGTCTTCGCCGTCCAGCACATCCTGTTCGGCACCTTCCCGCAGAAGCTGTGGCACGCCCACGTCGCCGCCACCCTCGGCCCGGCCGCCCGTGACCTGTTCGCCGTCGAGGGGCCGGGTGGCTCGGGCAGCAACGCCTGGGCGCTGCCCGCCGACCCGGTGACCGGCCGCGCGCCGGTGATCGCCGGCGACCCGCACCGGCTGCTCGAACTGCCCGGCATCTACCAGCAGATCCGGCTGGCCTGCCCCGAGTTCGACGTGGTCGGACTGGCCTTCCCCGGGGTGCCCGGGCTGCCGCACTTCGGGCACGCCGGCGACGTCGCCTGGGCGGTCACCAACGCGATGGCCGACTACCAGGACCTCTACCGCGAGCAGCTGCGCCGCGACGGCGACCGGGTGCTGGTCCGCGACGCCGACGGCTGGGTGCCGGCCCACCGGCACGTCGAGCGGATCGAGGTACGCGGCGGCGCGACCGAGACCGTCGAGATCATCGAGACCCCGCGCGGCCCGGTGATCGACCACGACCGGCACACCGGGGAGGCGCTCAGCCTGCGCACCCCGGCCCGGGTGACCGGGAGTCTCGGCTTCGACGCGCTGCTGCCGTTGCTGCGGGCCCGGACCGCCGACGACGTCGCCGACGCGCTGCGCGGCTGGGTCGAACCGGTCAACAGCGTGCTCGTCGCCGACCGGCACGGGACGGTGCAGCAGCTCGTCGCCGGTCTGGTGCCCCACCGCGACGACAGGTGCCGGCGGGAACCGGTGCCCGGCTGGGACCCCCGCTACCGGTGGCGCGGCGACTACGCCGCCACCAAACCGGTCGCCGTCGGTGGACCGGCGGTCTGCGCCAACGACAGGCGTGACGACGTGGCCGACCTCGGTGTCGACTTCGCCCCGCCACACCGGGCCCACCGGATCCGCGAGCTGCTCGCCGAGGGCGTCGCCGCGCCCGCCGTACACATGGACACCCGGCGGGGGTCGACGGTGCTGCGCGGTCTGCTCGACCGGCTCGACCCGGGACCGCTCAGCGGGCCGGCCCGGCGGCTGCGGGACCGGCTGACCGGCTGGGACGGCCGGATGGACCCCGACAGCGTCGACGCCGGGGCGTTCGCCGCCTGGCGGGCCGCGCTGGTCCGCCGGCTCGCCGCGCACCCGGCCCTGGCTCCCCTGCACGCCCCCGGCGGCTACGACCCGCTCTTCACGCCGTGGACCGACCCGCTGGCCCGGATCGGGCACGCCGTGGAGGGGGTGGTCGCCGGGCTTCCCCGCCTCGGTGGCGCGGTCGAGCCGCTCGCCGCCGCCGCGCTGGAGGAGGTCGCGGCCGGTGACCCTCCCGACGCCTGGGGACGGCGGCACCTGCTGCACCCGCTGCACCTCGGGGTGTCCCCGGCGGTCGCGGACCGGGTCGCCGCGATGCGCGACGGCACCGCCCTCGGCGGCGACACCGACTGTGTGCTGGCCACCTCCAGCGTGCCCGGGGTCTCCGACGCGTGCTGGCGGGGGCCGGTCGCCCGGTACGTGTGGGACCTGACCGACCGGGCGGCGAGCCGGTGGATCGTCCCCTTCGGTGTCTCCGGCCGCCCCGACGACCCGCACTTCGCCGACCAGCTCCCGCTGTGGGCCACCGGTGGGCTGATCCCCGTCGAGACCGACTGGCGCACCCTGACCCGTTCCCCCCGAGACGAGGACCCCGTGACCTACCAGGAGAAGATCCCCGGCTTCGGTGAGCTGACCCTCACCGTGGTCGACCCGGCCGCCCACGCCGCGCTGCTGCACGGCTGGGTGACCGAGCCCCGCGCGGCGTTCTGGGGCATGGGGTCGCACACCGTCGAGGAGGTACGCGAGACCTACACGTTCGTCGACGGGCTGAGCACCCACCATGCGTACCTGATCGAACTGGACGGCACGCCGGTCGGCCTGTTCCAGAGCTACCAGCCGGAGGCCGACCCGGTCGGCGAACGCTACCGGGTGCGTCCCGGCGACATCGGCATGCACCTGCTGCTCGCCCCCGGGCGTCGCCCGCCGCGCGGGCTCACCGCCGCGATCGGTCCGGCGCTGGCCCGGTTCCTGTTCCGCGACCCCACCCGCCTGCGGATCGTGGTCGAGCCCGACGTACGCAACCGGTTCGCACTGCACCGGCTGCAGCGGGAGGGGTTCACCTTCGCCGACGAGATCGACATGCCCGACAAGCGGGCCCAGCTGGCGTTCCTCACCCGGGAACGGTTCGAGGCGGACCACCCGGCCCCGGCCTGAACCGACCGGCGGGCCAACAACCAACCGGCGGCCAGGCGGCCGGGTGGGCGAGCCCCGACCACACGGCCGTGAGGCACGCGGCGAGCCACGACCGGGCGGTGGTCAGGCGCGCGGGCCCAGGAAGAGACCGCCGCTGGCGTCGACGACCTGCCCGGTGACCCAGCGCGCGGCGTCGGAGGCGAGGAACGCGACCACGTCGGCGACGTCATCGGGCTCACCCAGCCGGTCCAGGGCCGTCATCGAGGTGATCAGCTCGGCCAGGCCCGGGGTGGCGAAGACCGGCCCGTTGGTCGCCGTCCGGGTGGCGCCGGGTGCGACCGCGTTCACCGTGATGCCCCGGGCACCGAGCTGGTGGGCCAGGGTCCGGGTCATCGTCTCCACCGCACCCTTGGTCATGGCGAACGACGTCTGGCCGGCGTTGGCCATCCGGGTCGCCACGGACGAGATCGTGATGATCCGACCACCGTCGCTGAGCAGGGGCAACGCCCGTTCGATGACGAAGTACGGCGCGCGGACGTTGACCGCGAACAGGTGGTCGAAGGCGGCCCGGGTGGTGGCACCGAGCGGGCCTGCGGGTGGCGCCGCCGCGTTGTTGACCAGGACGTCCAGTGGCCGTCCGGCGAGTCTCGCCTCGACCCCCGCGAACAGCGTCTCGACGTCGCCGTCCACACCCAGTTCCGCGCCGACGGTGTACGCCGTTCCGCCGGCCCGCCCGATCCGGTCGACGGTTGCCGTCGCGCCGTCGCGGTCGGTGCCGAAGTGCGCGACGACGACCGCTCCCCGCGCCGCCAACCGGATCGCGATCGCCTGTCCGACGCCCCGCGACGCGCCCGTCACCAGGGCCGTGCGGCCACTGAGGTCACTCATGCTGTTAGTTACTCCCAAGTTGGTAGTCACTATCACTGCGGTAGTGTCTACCACATGAGTGAACGGCACTCCACCCTGCGGGACCAGCGACGGGCTGAGACGCAGCGCATGATCCAGACGCATGCGGTGCGGTTGTTCACCACGCGCGGCTACGACGACACGACGGTGAACGACGTCGCCGCGGCTGCCGGCGTGTCCCCGATGACGGTCTACCGGCACTTCCCGACCAAGGAGGACCTCGTCCTCGCCGACCGGAACGGGCCACTGGTCGCCGAGCGGCTCGCCGCGACACCGGCCGGGCAACCCCTCGTACACCGGATCGGCAGCGCGCTCGTCGACTCGGCACGTACGCTGACCGCCTGCGACGACCGGTTCCTGCTGGCCCGCCTGCGATTGATGATCTCGACGCCCGCCCTGCGCGCCCGCCACCTGGACAACCACCACCTGCTGCAACAGGCCATCGTGGACGGTCTCGGGGACGACGCCGCCGACCCGGACGCGGCCTTCCGGGCCACGGCGGCAGCTGGCGCCTGCCTGGCCGTCATGCACACCGCGCTGGTGCGATGGGCAGCCGACGACGGGCGCACCGAGCTACCCGACCTGATCGCCACCGCGCTCGCGGCAACCTTCGGCGACGCCACGCCCCGACCGGATTGACCAGGGGCCCGGCCGGGCCCACGAAGCCGACGACCGTCGTGCCGCCGGGGCGGCAGCCGGATGCCATCGGCCGGGGCAACAGGCCACAGGACCGGGTTCAGCAGGTACGGATCCTGCCGTTGTGACCGGCCGGCACGAGCCGTCCGGCGTAAGTTCGTCCCTGCAACGGATCGGACGGCTGGGACGAGCGCATGTCGTCACCGGGATCGAGTTTCGGCCAGTGGATCTTGATCCATACCCCCGGCACGTCGTCGTCCAGCACCGGATCGAAGTTCACGGCCGCGGATCGGACCGTATGCGCCTGACCGGTAGCCGGGTTCATCCGGGGGAGGCAGCCACCGCAGCCCCGGCCACCATGGCCACCATCCGCTCCGCTGGGAAACCCGTGAAGAAACTCCGCACCGGTTGCCACGCACGCCGGATCAGTCAGCCACTGGCGGAAGGCCAGAGGTCGGGGTAGGTCAGTGCGGACGCGGTGGGGTCGGCTCCCTGGCCGGAGGGTAGCTCGGGGCAGAGACGCCGGTAGGGCTCCGACCCGACGTGGTAGGCCCATTCGCCGTCGGTCAGGTTCCGTCCCGCTCGGCGGCAGAGCTCGGCGGGCCAGGTGTCCGGGGTGGGGGTGAGGCGGGCGGTGTGGTCCCAGGAAGTGGTGGCCAGCGTCCTGCCGTCCGGGCTGAAGGCCACCGCCGTGACCCAGCCGACGTGACCGGTGAGACCGACGATCGTCCGGCCACGGTCGCGGTCCCACAGGCGGGTGGTGCCGTCCCGACTGCTGGTGGCGATGGTCTGCCCGTCCGGGCTGAACGCGACGGCGTTCACCTCTGCGGTATGTCCGGTCAGGACGGACGCCACCCGACGGGCGGCAATGTCCCACAGCAGGGCGGTGCCGTCGGCGGGGGCGATGGCGAGGGTCCGGCCGTCCGGGCTGAACACCACCGCGTTCAGGTGGCCGGTCCTGGGCGCCAGGGTGACGATGGTGCTGCCGACGTCAGAGTCCCAGAGCCGGACCGTGCCGTCGGTCGAGGCGGTCGAGGCGGTGCTGCCGTCGGGGCTGAAGTCCACGGCGTCCACCCAGCCGGTGTGGCCGGTCAGCACGGCGGACGCACGGCGGGTGGTCAGGTCCCACAACCGGGCCGTTCCGTCGGTGGACGCGCTGGCGAGGAGCTGGCCGTCGGGGCTGAAGGCGACGGAGGCGACGCCGTCGGTGTGCCCGGTGAGGGTGGCCTTCTGTTGGCGGGTGCTGGTGTCCCAGAGTCGGATCCGGCCATCCTTGTGCCCGGTGGCAAGGGTCGTACCGTCCGGGCTGAACGCCACGGTGAAGACGAAGCCGGCCCTGGCGTCGAGGACGGCGAGCTGACCGTGCCGGGCGGTGTCCCACAGGCGGACGGTGCCGTCCCTGCTTCCCGTGGCGACGGTCCGGCCGTCCGGGCTGAACGCCACCGCGTCGACGTAGCCGGTGTGGCCCCCGAGCGTGGCGACGGACCGGCTCGTCCTCGTGTCCCACTTGCGGGCGGTGCCGTCCCGGCTGCCGGTCACGACGGTCGTACCGTCGGGACTCGTCCCTACGGCGAGCACCTCGTCGGTGTGGCCGGCGAGGGTGGCCAGGGGCTGGTGCGTGGTGGTGTCCCAGATCCGCGCGGTGCCGTCCCAGCTTCCGGTCACCACGGTGCGGCCGTCGGCCCCGAACGCCACGGCCCGCACGACGCGGGTGTGCCCGACGAGGCTGGCCCGGGACTCGTGGGTCGTGGTGTCCCAGATCCGCGCGGTGCCGTCTGCGGAACCCGTGACGAGGGTCGTGCCGTCCGGGCTCAGCGCGACCGCGAAGACCTCGCCCGTGTGGCCGGAGAGGATCGTCGTCTGGCGGGTCGCCGTGTTCCACAGCCGGGCGGTGTTGTCGTCCCCGCCGGTGGCCAGGATCAGCCCGGTGCGGTCGAAGGTCACCGCGTTCACCGGGCCGTCGTGGCCGACCGGCACGGGCCGGGAAAGGCTGGTGCGGGTGTCCCAGAGCCGGACGGCACCGTCGGCGTGCCCGGTCGCGATGGTCGTACCGTCCGGATGGAAGGCCACCGCGTTGACTGCGGCGCGACCAGTCAACGTGCCGAGGGGTTGGTGGGTGGTCGCGTCCCACAGTCGCACGGTGCCGTCGACTCCCCCGGTCGCCAGCAGGCGTCCGTCCCGGGTGAAGGCGATCGCCGTCACGGCACTGCCTGGGCGAGCGCGGCGGTCGGGCCGGCGGTCCACAGCCGTACGGTGCCGTCGTCGCCGCCGGTGGCGACGGTGCCGCCGTCGGGGCTGTAGCCGACGGCGGTCACCGCGCCGGAGTGCCCGATCAGTGGCCGCGCGACGTGCATCGGGGCCGAGAGTGCCGCCTGCGCGCTGGCCACGGTCTGCGCCGTCACGGAGTGGCCGAGCCCGGCCAGCGCCAACAGGTTCGCCAGGTCAGGCTGGGTCGCCAGCACCGCGCGCGACTGGGCGGCCAGACTGCTGGCGACGGCGAGGTCGCGTTGGGCATTCGCCGTGACGGTCTGTACCACGGCGAGGACGGCCAGCAGGCTGACCGTGACCAGGCCCGCGACCAGGCTGCCGATGGTGACCCGCAGCCGCCGCCGGCGGCGGGCGTGGTCGCGGGTCTGCCGGGCCAGGCTGGCGGCGAGGAAGTCGCGTTCGGTCCCGTTGAGGGCTTCGGTGTCCCGGTCGGCCCAGCCTGCGAGCAGACTGCCCCAGTACAGGAACGCGTCGTCCTCGCCGTGCGTCGCCCAGTCGGTGGCGGCACCGGTGAGGCGGCGGTGGGCGCGTAGCGACTCGCGGTCGGCGGCGAGCCAGTCCCGAAGCGTCGGCCAGCCCCGGATGAGCGCCTCGTGGGCGATCTCCACGGTCTCCTCGCCGATCGTCACCAACCGGGCCGCCGCGAGGCGTTCCAGGACGTGCGCGGTGACGGCGTCGTCGCCGAGCTCCGCGCGGGCGACTCGCCGGCGGGTGTCTTCGGTGCCGTCGCCCAGCGCGGTCAGCCGCAGCAGGATCCGCCGGACCGCCCGGCGGTGCTCCTCGTCCAGCTCCCCGAACACCCGATCGGCCGACTGCGCGAGCGCGCCGTCCAGGCCGCCGGCCGCCTCGTAGCCGGCCAGGAACAGGCCGGCGCCCCGCCGCCGCCGCCAGGTCTCCCGCAGGGCGTGGGAGACGAACGGCAACACCGCCGGCCGGGACGCCGCCTCGGCGATGATCGTGGCGACGAGGGTCTTCTCCACCATCAGCCCGGTCCGGGCCGCCGGTTCGGTGACGGCGACCGACAGCTCCTCGGGCGTCATCGGGCCGACCAGCAGCTGCGCGTCCTGCAGCGCCGCCACCAGCTCGGGCAGGCGGGTGCAGTGCGCGTAGAAATCGGCCCGCAACCCGATCACCACCCGGGTGCGGCCACCCACCTCGCCCGCCACCGCGAGCAACGCGCGGATGAAGGTCTCCCGCTCGGACTCGTCCGCACAGAGGGAGAACACCTCCTCGAACTGGTCGACGATCAGCAGACCGTCGGCGCCCGGAGCCACCGGGTTGTCCGCCAGCTCCCGCACCGGGTGGGCACCGGGGGTGATCACCGCGGTCGGCAGATCCTCGTTCGCGCACCAGGCCGGCAGCAGCCCGGCCCTCAGCAGGGACGACTTACCCGAGCCCGACGGCCCGACCACCGCGACGAACCGGTGCCGGGCCAGCCGGTCCGTGAGGTCGGCGACGAGGCGGTCCCGACCGCAGAACAGGTCCGCGTCGTCGGGTCCGTAGGCGGCCAGGCCCAGGTACGGCGGCCGGTCCCCGGCCTGGTCGTGGGCACCGGTCGCCGGTGGCGCCGCAGCGTCCAGTTCCGCGACCGCATTCCGCCAGCGGGTCGTCCACTCCTCGGGGTCGCCATCGCAGGCGCGGGCGTACGCCACCGCCACCGCCAGGGTCGGCAGCCGGTCACCCGCAGCGGCCTGCGCCAGCGCGGTCGCCGAGTAGTGCGCCCGCTTGGCCAACACGCGGTACGTCGGATTGCCCGCTGACTGCCGCAGCTCCCGTAAGGCGACGGCGAACCGCTGCGCCGGCCCCTCGCCCGGATCCACCGGACGCTCCGGACGCGGCATTTCCCACCCCCAACGACAGATGCGAATGCTATCAGCGGCCGTCGTCGAATGGCCTGGTCGACGGTTGTTTAGTTCCCACATCCGGAAACCGGACAACCTCGATCCACAGAAACGGCCGAATCGGTTGTCCACTGTTGTTTGTCCATACCGCACTTCCGAAGCCGGACAACCCGCCGCCCACTAGACACAGATCCGCAAGCCGCGTCACCGCGTCCGAAGGGAATCTGATGTCGTCGCCCGACACGACCGCCACGCCACCACCGAGCGAGCCACCCGAGCCGTCGTCCTCAGCGTCGTCCTCGCCCGAGCCTTCGTCGCCAGCGTCGTCGTCGCCCGAGTCCGGGCCGCCCGACGCCACGCCCGCGCCACGGCCCCGAGCGGCGATCACCGCCACCGCGGGCGCCGCGATCGTGGCGGCCGTCGCGCTGTCGTGGGACCGGCCGGGCATCGGGTGGCTGTTGACCGCTCTCGCCGTCGCCGCCGCGATAGTGGTCTCGGCCGGCAGCGGTTATGCGTGGTCCGGTCGTACTGCGGTCCGGACCGGCGAGGCCGTGGCCGTGGTGGCGCTGATCGCCGTGGGCGCGGTGCGCGCGGCGGAGTGGCTGTTCGTCCTGTGCATGCTTGCCGCTGGGGTGCTCGGCTGCGTGGCCCTGGCCGATCGCTGGTCGGCTGGCAGCCTGGTGGCCGCCCCGCTGCGGGGGTCGGTTCGGCGCCGGCCGCGCTGCGATGGCTGCTCAAGGACGCGATCAGGATCCGCGTTCAGGATCGGGGCGCGGCCCGGCGGACCACCATCGCCGGGCTGGTGGCGGTGGCGTTGCTGGCCGTGTTCGGGTTCCTGCTGGCCGAGGCGGACGCGGCGTTCGCCGAGGTGTTGTCCGTGCTGATCCCATCGGTCGACGGCGCCACCTCGGTGCAGTGGCTGGGGTCGGCGGTGGCCGCCGTCGTGGTGACGGCGGTCGCGGCTTACGGCCTGCTGACCGGCACGACCGTGCCCGAACCGGGGTCGCGGCTGGGACTGGTCCGCCGGGTCGAGTGGGCCCTTCCGGTCGGCGGACTGGTCGCACTGTTCGCGGGCTTCGTCGCGGTCCAGGCGACGGTCCTGTTCGGCGGCGGTGAACACGTGGCGAAGACCGCCGGGCTGACGTACGCCGAGTACGCCCGGGCCGGCTTCTGGCAGCTACTGGTGGTCACCGGGCTCACCGTGATCGTGGTGGGCGTAGCGGCCCAGATCGCGCCCCGGGCCACGGTGTCCGACCGGGTGCTGCTGCGCACGCTGCTGGGACTGCTGTCGGCCCTGACCCTGGTCATCGTCGCCTCGGCCCTCTCCCGGATGGCGGCCTACGAGCAGGCGTACGGGTTCACCCGGCAACGGTTGCTGGTGACCGTCGGCGAACTGTGGCTGGGAGTGCTCTTCCTGCTCACGCTGGTGGCCGGGATCAAACTGCGGGGACGATGGGTGCCCCGGGCCGCCCTCGCCGCAGCCGTCGGCGCGCTGATCGGCCTGGCCGTGCTCAATCCCGACGCGTTCATCGCCCAACAGAACGTGAACCGGTTCGAGAAGCACGGGATCGACGTGTACTACCTCAGCACCCTGTCCGCCGACGCCGTTCCGGCGTTGCAGAAGCTGCCGGAGCCGTACCGCTCCTGCGTGCTGGCCGCGATCACCAACGAACTGACCGGCGGCTCGGCACCCTCGTCGGGGTCCAACCGGGGCGACGCGTGGCAGGAGTGGAACCTGGGCCGCGCCACCGCCCGGACCCACCTCGACGATGACGCCCCGGGTCCGTGTTCGGCGGCGTACGGGCGGTACGACTTGCCTGACGCTGACTGAGCTCCCAGTAGTCGAGCGACCGCTCGGGGGTATGTGGGCGCGATCGGGTCTGTCAAACACGAACGCCACACTCCCTGCGCCAAGCCCTCGCCCCCGGCGGGAGTAATCGGATGAAACGCAGGTTCACTGGACGTTTGTTTCGCGTTCGGGGCAGTAGTGGCCGATTCATGTTTGGACATCGGTAGCGCGATATGTCCGAACCGGTCCAGTAAGAGCGCATAAAGGCAGACGCGCACCTGCCCGACTTCAGTG